>JALUJS010000221.1:0-3177 GCA_027056825.1 Candidatus Krumholzibacteriia bacterium
CCCAAGGCAGGGTAAGTCCCCGCGGCAGGAGGCGGGATCAGGAGGTCAACAGAATGAGGGGAAAATCCGGTCAGGCGCTGCCCAGACGGGAACGCAAAAGGGCGCCCAGACCCAGGAAGTAGGCCAGGAGTTTCAGCAGGAACCCCAGGCCGCCCAGGACCAGCAACGGCAGCTGAGAACCCAGGCCCGCGGCCAGCAGGCCGCCGAAGAAGGAAGGCAGGTGCAAAAGGGCCATCCCCACCACCACCGCCAGCAGGGAGGACGGGCACTGCCGGCCCAGGCTGCGGCACAGCCCCTGGCCCACCACGGCGCCGGCGATGGCCACCGCGAGGATGGACACCAGCACCACCGCCAGGCCCAGCAGAAGCGCCAGGGGCAGGCCGATGACCGTGAGGATCAGGATGGCCCCGAGCAGGACCACCACGACATGTCCCAGCATGGCGGCCAGGACGCCGATGCCCAGCGCCGCCGCAGGCTCGCTCCGCAGGGAGTCCAGAATGGCCTCGAAACGGGACGGGGGCGTCACCGCCACCGCCAATCCCGCCAGCACCAGCACGACCAGGAACAGGCCCTGGGAAAAGGCGAAGGACAGCCACCCGCTGCCGATCACCAGGGAGGAATCCGGGCCGCCGTCGGGGAACGGATCGATGACCGTGACCTCGCCCGCCGAAGCGTCCGGATCCTGGTCCAGGCTCCCGCCCACCACCACGGTATTGCCCTCCAGTTCCGCCTGCCCCCCGATCTGAAGATCGCCCAGGATCACCACCACGTCGCCATCCACGCGGCCGGCGATCTCGGCGTTGCCCCCGATGACCACCACGTTGCCGCGCACATCCTCGTCGGCGGTCACCAGGACATCGTCACCCACGCGCACCAGGTTGCCGCGGATCACCTTGCGCGGGGGCTGGGACGCACGCCGCAGGCCGTGCCAGTTCCAGTCCCCGCCGCGGGAACCGGCCGAATCGGGCAGTTCGGACAGGATGATCCGGGACAAGGTGTTCAGGCCCTGGCTGATGTGCTCGTCCAGGTTCTCGGGAATGTTGATGACGATGCCTTCGCCCTGGTCGTCCAGCAGGCTGATGCGGTTGTCCTTGATCTCCAGGTCCATGCGACCGATCTGTTCGCTGATCTGTTCCACCGCGTCCCCGACTTTTGCGATGGAGCGGCGCAGCCGCTCCCGGTCGGCTTCGCTCAGTTCCCCGGACAGGCTCTCGAGGGTCAGGGAATCGCGCATGGAAGACACCATGTCGGTGTAGCGGCGGATCTCCAGCAGGAGGGAATCACGCTGGGCGGAGACGGTCACCTGGAGCGAGGCGGACGGCCCGGCGTCCGGGGCGGCGACGGCCCAAGAAAGAACGACCGGCAACAAGGCGCAGACAACCGCGGCCGTCAGCAGGACGTCATGCCTCCGGGCGATCCTCATGCCCGGCCCCGGTCCCGCTGCAGGACCAGGACCGCGCCCCGCAACGCCCCCTGCAGACGCACCACCGCCTCGGGCAGCAGGCCGGCCAACACCAGGTAGGCCAGGGATGAGGGGCCGTCGAACCAGCCCATGGCCACCCCCGCGCCCGCGGCCACGACCATGCCGGCCAGGCGGGTCACCGGTGAGCGCACCACGGCCGGCAGGCTCTCCTCGGCGAAGATCACCGGCACGCGCGGGGCGCGCAGTTCGGCCATGGCCCGGTAGGAGTCGTAGGGCACCGCGGCCAGGACCCGGGCGTCGAAATCGGCGGGGGGTTCCAGTTCGGGCATGGATTCGAGAGCCTCGAAGGTGGCCTGCCACTGGCGGTGCACGGCTTCGCAATCGGCACAGTCGCGCAGGTGCAGGAAGACGCGCATGGACTCGGTCTTGACCATGGTCCCGTCGAGATAATCCTGCAGGCTGGCGCGGCACTCGGCGCAGCTGATGGGGGGCTGTTCCGCCTTGCGGCCGGTCATGGCTGGGTCTCCTTGCTGGCGGCCCGTCCGTGGGCCGTCGCGCCGGGGTTCATGGGGCGGCGGTGGGCCGCAAGCGACCCACCGCTCGCGAAGGCAGGCGTCGTATCCCCCGACATTGACATGATCACCTGCCAGCGGTCCTTGCTACGGACGCCGGCGGGGAAGGTTGCAGGAAAAGATGAGGAAATCCTCACCCCCTCAGATGTCATAGGAACGCTCCTTGAGCATCTGCTGGATCAGGTTGCGGGCCCTGTGGATGCGGGCCTTCACCGTGCCCAGGGGCAGGTCCAGGATCTCGGCGATCTCCTCGTAGCTCAAGTGCCGGTCGTGCCGCAGCAGGGTCACCGCCTTGTAGTGGGGCGGCAGTTCGGCGATGACCTCCTGCAACCGCTGAACGGCCTGCCTGCGTTCCAGCACCGTATCGGGCGCCGGCCCCTTGTGGGGAAGCTGCAGCTCGTACTCCTCGCCGTCCTTGCCCGCCACCCCGTCCAGGGAGAGGAAGCGGAGACGGTTGCGCCTCAGGTGGTCGATGCAGTGGTTGGTGGCGATGCGGAAAAGCCAGCTGCTGAAGGCGTACTTCTCGTCGAAGCGGTCGAGCAACCCGAAGACCTTGATGAACACTTCCTGGGCCAGGTCGCGGGCGTCCTCGGCGTTGCGCGTCATGCGGAAACACAGGCTGTAGATGGGCCCGCGGTAGCGCTGGAGGATCTCGGCGAACGCCTCCTCCTCACCGCGCTTGCAGCGCCTGATGGTTTTCAGGTCCTGGTGACGGTCGAACATGCGGCCTCCGCGGGTGGTGTTGCCGCAGGCGAAGATAGGGGCGGGCCGGGCCGGCGGTCAACAACGGAGAGCCTCCGGCCGGCGCCGAACTTGCCGCCATGGGCCGATCATGGCATCATGACCGGGCTCCCATATCCCCTGCGGCGAGAAAACCGGCGAGGACAAAATCATGGACAAGGACTCCGTTCTGGACGCCCTGCGGCAGGTCATCGATCCGGAGATCGGAATCAACGTGGTGGACCTGGGCCTGGTCTACGGCATCGAATGCTCGGGTCGGGACATCACCGTGGACCTGACCATGACCACCGCCGCGTGCCCGCTGGGCAGCTACATCACCGACCAGGCCGCGGGTGTGCTGAAGAAGGCCTTTCCCGGCGCGGAGATCACCGTGAACCTGGTGTGGGATCCCCCCTGGACCCCCGAGCGGATGAGTCCGGAAACCCGCAAGCAACTCGGCTG
>JALUJS010000221.1:3187-3864 GCA_027056825.1 Candidatus Krumholzibacteriia bacterium
TCCGCCCCGCCGTCCAGGAGGTCATCATGTCCGCGCGCTACCGACCCTTGATCCTCGCCGGGGCAGTGATCTGTCTGCTGGCCGCCCTCTGGGCCGCGTTGCTGCGCATCGGCTGGAACTGGCCCGTACCCTCTCCGCGCCTCCTGGGCCTGCACGGGCCGCTGATGGTGGCCTGTTTCTTCAGCGCCCTGATCTCCCTGGAGCGCGCGGTGGCCCTGGGCCGGGCCTGGGCCTACGCCGCCCCGGTGCTGGCGGTGGCCGGAGGCCTGGGTCTCCTCTTTCTGCCCGGCATGGCGGGACCGGCGGGCTGGCTGCTGATCGCCGGCAACCTGGTGTTCCTGGCCACCGGATGGGCGGTGATCCGGCGACAGAACGAGTTCTTCACCTGGCTGCTGCAGATCGCGGTGGTGGCGCTGCTGGTGGGCGACCTGGTGTGGATCCTCGGTCGCCCCGTTTTCCTTGCGGTCTGGTGGTGGGAGATCTTCCTGGTGCTGACCATCGCAGCCGAGCGCCTCGAACTGGGGCGGTTGCAGCGGTTGCCCGCCTGGGCCTTTCCTGTCTTCTGGTTCCTGCTGCTGATCCTGGGAACGGGCATGTTCATCGTGGCCGTCCAGCCCGCGGCCGGGGTGCGCGTCCTGGGCCTGGGCCTGGCCGGTTTCGCCCTGTGGCTGCTGCGG
>JALUJS010000222.1 GCA_027056825.1 Candidatus Krumholzibacteriia bacterium
ACCGTGGACACCACCGCACCCGGTCCGGTGACCGCCCTGCAGGCCACCGCCCAGGCCAACGCCGTGCACCTGACCTGGACCAACCCCACCGACCCGGACTTCAACGGGGTCCAGGTGCGGCGCGACACCCTGACCACCCCCACGGCCAATACGGGAACCCTGCTCTTTGCGGGCATGGCTTCGGATTATACCGACGACACCATCACCCCGGGCCAAAGCTACATCTACGCCGTGTTCGCCTACGACGCGGTGGGCAACATCGCGGACCCGGCCGTGGCCACCGTGGGCACCAACGCCCCGGTCCCGGTGACCTTCGGAGATCCGGACCTCGCCGACGCCGTGCGTTCGGCCCTGGGGCTGCCCTCCGGCGACATCCTGGCCACCGACATGCTCAACCTGACCGAGCTGGATATCTCGGGCCATGACATCAGCACCCTGGACGGCCTGGAGTACGCCCTGAATCTGGGCAAGTTGGTCATGCAGAGCCTGGAACTCGACGGGGACGACGCCCTGGACGCCCTGGCCTCGCTGACCAAGCTGTGGGAACTGGACATGGGCTACAACGGGCTGACCACGATCCCGGACCTGACGGGATTGCCCGATCTGCGCAACCTCTACCTCCAGAACAACAAAATCCAGTCCCTGCAGCCGCTGGCCGGCATGCCCGCCCTCAGGCAGTTCACCGTGAGCGGATCGAGCCTGAGCGATCTGTCCCCCCTGGCGCAGGTCCCCACCCTGAGTTCCTTCCAGATCTTCGACTCCGCGGTGACGGACCTTTCACCGCTGGCGAGCCTCCCCGACCTGACCTACCTGGGTATCTTCGTCGCGCCCCTGGACGACATCTCCCCGCTGGCGACCATGACGCAGTTGACAAGCATCCAGTTGGTGCAGACCCAGGTCGGCGATCTCGGCCCCCTGGCGAACATGACCGACCTACAGCATGTGCAACTTGCAAGCAACCCCGAACTCCACGACCTGCAGGCGCTGGTGGAAAACCCCAGCTTCGACGCCGACGACGACCTGATCGCCTCCGACATCCCCTGGCTGCATGATGCGGTGGCCGTGCAGATCCCGTCGCTGGAAGCCCGCGGCGTCAACGTCATCCTGGGCGACGGCCTGCCGGCCGACCTGGTGGGGGTCTGGGAACCCCAATCGGCCACGGTCAACGGAACGGACGTGGACCTGCCGACCTTCTTCGACTGGGATCCCAACACCGTCACTTCCCGCGTCGCCCTGTACTTCAACGACACCTACGAGGTGCATGATCTCGACGCCTCTGAAGGCGACACCTACACCGAGACCGGTGTGGTAAGCGTCGATGGCAACCAGTTCACCCTCACCCAGCTGACCGAGAACGGCGTCGAGGTCCCCGACGGGGATGTGATGACCATGACCTGGGAGGTCACCGGCGACCAGCTCACCGCCACCCAGGACGATGGCGTCGATGTGGCCGTGATTGTCTTTGCCCGCCAGCCCGAATAGGGTTAGGCTGGAGCCGAAGCCTCTGGTCCAAGTATCAGCGACGGAGCTGCGGGCGGCCACGCGCCGCCCGCTTCCTTTCCGGGAGAACCCATGCTGTCCCTGGTCGCCATCGCCAAGAACGAAGCCGACGAGATCCGGGAGTTCCTGCAACACCACGCCCCGCTGGCGGACGAGATGGTGGTGCTGGACACCGGCTCGGACGACAACACTCCCGCCCTGGCCCGCGAGGCCGGGGCGCGCGTGGAGACCTTCACCTGGTGCGACGATTTCGCCGCCGCCCGCAACGCCGCCCTGGAAACGGCGCGCGGGACCTGGGTGTTGGCCCTGGACATCGACGAGCGCATCGCGCCGCGGGACTTCCCCCGCGTCCGGCAGGCCATGCAGGGCGAACGCACGGGCTACCTGCTGCCCCAGTGGAACTACTACGACGATCCGCGGCACCAGGAGTGGCAACCGGTCACCGGCCGCTATCCGGAGATGGAAGGCGGACACACCGGCTTCTTCCTGGCCTACCAGTACCGCTTCCTGCCGGTGATGGACGGTCTGCGCTGGGAAGGCTGCGTCCACGAGGACCTTTCGGCCTCCCTGGCGCGCCTGGGCCTGCAGAACCGGCTGCTGGACGTGCCCATCCACCACTACGGCTACGTGCGCGGCGAGCAGGACAACGCGCGCCGCAACGCCTTCTACGGACGTCTGGTGCGCAAGAAGGCCGCCGCGAATCCGGACGACCCCAAGGCCGCCCTGGAGCTGGCCTGGATCCTCATCCAGGAGGGCAAGGGCCGCGAGGCCATGCCCGTGCTGGAGAAGGTGGCGGTCCAGGCCGGCGGGCTGCCCAGCGTGGACCGCGCCCGCATCATGCTGGCCAAGATGTACGACGAGGACGGCCGCGCGGATGAGGCCCTGAAGCTGATGGAGGCCACCGTGACCCAGTCGCCCCGCTGGGTCTTCGGCTGGGTCTCCTACCTGCAGCTTCTGTCCAGGCTGGAGCGCTGGCGCGACGCCCTGGGGGTGGCCGGACGGGCCGAGGCCCATCTGGGCGAGCACGTGCTGGTGCTGCGGGAGAAGTTCAGGATCCTGGTCAACACCGACCGCATGGTCGAGGCCATCGGCGTGGGCCGCCGCGTGGCCGAGCTGGCGCCCCACCTGCGGGAGTACGCCGCGCTGGCGGACAAGTGCGAGGCGCTGGCGCGTAAGGCGGGGCTGATATAATAAGGCGCGGCCTCCGGCCGCGCCGTGATCAGGTCGCTCAGGTGAATCCGCCGGATCCGCACCCGGACGAGGAGATCCCCCCGAAGCTGTCGCCGCCGCTGGTGGCGAAGGTCGAGACCTCGCGCTCGACCTTTTTGCTGCCGCAGGACGGACACTCCACCTCGCCGTTCTCAACCTGGGCGAGGGTCACCAGGTCCTCGAAATGCTCACCGCACTTGCGACAGGAAAACTCGTACATCGGCACGAGTCCACCTCCTGGCATGGGAGCGGGGCTCCCGGGTTTACGGCTTTTTCTCGTCCCGATCCCCGATCGAGCAGGAATCGGCGGTTCAGCCGGGTTTGAGACCCAGTTTGGGGAACACGAAGTTCACCACCACCAGGTAGATGACGAAGAAGGCCAGAAACTTCAGCATGCAGGGCCTTTCCGGCCTGGCCAGCCTGACCGGCCGTCTGGTCGCAGTCCGTGTCCCCCTGCATGGGCAGACTTATCGATCTGCGCAGTTCTTTGACTAAAAGGTAGCGCCGGTTGTCCCGGTGTCAAGGCGCGCCGAGTTAACCCGCCGCGGGTCAGAACGTTCCCTTCACCCAGCCGCCGTCGGCGGTGATGAGCTGGCCGGTGATGTACCCCGCCGGCTGGGACATCAGGAAAACCGCCAAGGCGGCCAGTTCCTCCGGTTTCCCCAGTCTACGCATGGGAATTTCACTTGTCCACCCCGCCAGGACCTCCTCGCGGGTGCAGCCCTCGTCGGCCATCTTGCGCACGATGAGCCTCTCGACGGCGCTGGTCATGTGGAACCCCGGCGCAAGGGAGTTCACGGTCACCCCCCGGTCGGCCACCTCCTCGGCGAGGCACCGCGCGAAGGCGTGGGCGGCGGGCCGGATCACGCTGGACAGCGCCAGGTTCTCCACGGGCTGGCGCACGCTCACCGAGGTGATCTGCACGATGCGGCCCCAGCCGCGCCCGGCCATGTCCGGGGCGATGCGGCGGCACAGGGCCACGGCCGAGGCCAGGTTCAGCCGGTAGGCGGCGTCCCAGGCTTCAGCGTCCAGTTCGAAGATCCTGCCCGCGGGCGGGCCGCCGGCGTTGACCAGCAGCATGTCCACCGGACCGAGGGTTTCCTCGGCGGCGGTGACGAAGGCGTCCATGGCCGCCGTGTCGGTGACATCC
>JALUJS010000223.1 GCA_027056825.1 Candidatus Krumholzibacteriia bacterium
ATATCCGCCTGCTCTACGAGAACGACTTGCGCTTCCTTCAGCAATTCCGAGGTGTGCAGTGAAGATCAGCCTGGACTGGTTGCAGGAGTATGTCTCCTGGGATGACGACCCGCAGCAGCTGGCCGCGAAACTGACCGCGGCCGGCCTGAACGTCGAGAGCATCGAGGAATTCGCCCGCACCTTCCCCGGGGTGGTCGTGGCCAGGGTCCTGGAGCAGGGCAAGCACCCGGGGGCCGACCGGCTGAGCGTCTGCAAGGTGGACGACGGCTCGGGAGAGCCGGTGCCCGTGGTGTGCGGGGCGCCCAACGTGCGGGCCGGCCTGACGGTGCTGTTCGCGCGGGTGGGAGCCGTGCTGCCCGGCGGGCTCAAGATCAAGAAGTCGAAGATCCGGGGCGAAGTGAGCCAGGGCATGATCTGCTCGGCCGCCGAGCTGGGCCTGGACGGCGACGCCGCGGGCATCATGGAACTGGAAACGGACCTGCCGCCGGGGACCAGCGCCGATAAATTGTACGGCTTTTCCGATACCGTCCTGGACATCGAGGTGACGCCCAACCGGCCCGACTGGCTCAGCCACATCGGCGTGGCGCGGGAAGTGGCGGCCATCTACGGAACCAAGGTTTCGGTGCCCAGGACCTGGAGTGCCCAGCAGAAGGGCGAGGGCCTGGGCATCCAGGTGCGGGTCGAGGACTACGGGGACTGTCCTCGCTACATGGCTTTCGGCGCCCACGGCATCAAGGTCGGGCCCAGCCCCGAGTGGATGCAGCGGCGCCTGCTGGCGGTGGGCAGTCGGCCGATCAACAACCTGGTGGACATCACCAACTATGTCCTGTTCGAGCTGGGCCAGCCCCTGCACGCCTTCGACCGCGACAAGCTCAGCGGGGGGCAGCTCACCGTGGGCCGGGCGGGAAAGAAAACCACCGTGGTGACCCTGGACGGCGTCCAGCGCGAGGTCGGTCCGGACACGCTGCTGATCGGCGACAAGCAGGGCGCCGTCGCCCTGGCCGGAGTCATGGGCCTGGCCAACAGCGAGGTGGAGGAGGGGACCACCAGCGTCCTGCTCGAGAGCGCCTTCTTCAACCCCTCGCTGGTCAGGACGACCAGCCGTGGGCTGGGGCTGATCAGCGAGAGCAGCTACCGCTTCGAGCGCGGCGCGGACTGGGAGATGGTCGAGCGGGCCGCCCAGCGCGCCATGTACCTGATCCAGGAACTGGCCGGCGGCGAGGTGGTCAAGGACTGGGTCGACCGCCAGGACCCTGACCGCAAGCCGCTGCCGGCCCTGCCGTTGCGCGTGTGGCAGGTCAACCGGGTGCTGGGGACCGACATCTCCACCGGGGAAGCCGCCCAGTTGCTGCAGGGCCTGGGCCTGAAGGTGCAGCCCATGGGCAACGCGGAGGCCCAGAGCGCCGGGGCGGTGAACATGATGGTGGAGGTGCCTTCCTTCCGCCGCGACCTCCTGCAGGAGGTCGATCTCATCGAGGAGATCGCCCGCACCTACGGCCTCGACCGTATCGGTCGCCCCACACCTTTCCGGGGCTCCGGGGGCGGGATGCGGGGCCGCCGTGAAACCGTGGGCAACCGGGCGCGCGCCTGGCTCGTGGACAACGGATGCCACGAGATCGTGACCTCCTCTTTCGCCGCGGCGGACGATCCGGACCGGCTGCGGCTTCCCCAGGACGATCCACGCCGCACCATGCTGGCGGTGATCAACCCGCGCCACGGGGGCGACACCCTCCTGCGCACGAGCCTGCTGCCTTCCCTGCTGGAGGTGGCCCGGCGCAACCTCAACGCCCAGGCGGAGCTTCCGCTGCGCCTGTTCCAGCTCAACCGGGTCTACCTTCCGGCAGTGGATCATGGCCGCACCGGCGGCCGCGAGGACGAAAGGCTGCTGCCGGCCGAACCCGCCTACCTGCAGATCGGCCTGGCCGGCCTGAAGGGCGACGGCCCCGCCGGCGTCCCTGCCGCCTTCATGGCGCTCAAGGGGGTCCTGCGGGATCTCCGGCAGGCTCTGCGCGTGGATCTGGGTCTGGCCGTGGAGGATGGCGAGCCCTGGCTGACCAATGGCCTGCAGATGGCCGTGACCGATCCGTCCGGCGGCAAGGTCGGGGCCATGGGCATGGTGCATCCCCGGGTCCTGGCCGGCTGGGAAGTTGAAGTCCCGGTGGCCGTGGCCGAGGTGGCCATGGACGCCCTGGCGGTTGATCCGGTTCCGGTGCGTTACAAACCGTTCGCGCGGTTCCCCGCCGTCCGACGCGACCTTTCCCTGCTGGTTCCGGAGGGGGCCGTCTACCGCGAACTGGCGGCCACGGTCCGGGAGGTCGGTGGGCCGCTGCTGGACCGGGTGGAACTCTTCGACGTGTACCAGGGCCGCGACCTGCCCGAAGGCCATGTGGTCTATGGAATTCGCTTGAAGTTCCAATCGGCCAAGGGTAACTTGAAAGGGAAGGCCGTGGACAAGGCCGTGGAGAAGATCCTGGCCGGATTGGCGAGCAGTCACGGCATCAAACCGCGGGTCTGAACGCAGACCCCTGCATCAGGTCCTCCTTCAAGGAAGAGAATGGGGAGCAATGGAGACGAAACTCGGGATCCTGGAAGCCAAGGTCAACGCCGCCGTGGGTCTGATCAAGGAGCTGCGTGCCGAAAACGAGAGTTTGAAGGAGCGCTGCCGCGAGTTGCAGTCCTCCCTGGCCGCGGCCGAGGAAGCCCATTCCCGGCTGAGCGCCGAACTGGAACAGGCCCGGCAGGAAGCGGGCCTGGCTGCTGCATTCGAAGAGAAACGGAAGGAAATCGAGGACAAGGTCGGTGGTCTGCTGGACAAGCTCGAAGCCCTGGGCTGACCTGCGGAGCCGACCGGACGGGAAAGCGGTCGTCTTGGATCCTGCTAGCGTGACAGTGACCATTTTCGGCTCTGAATACACCCTGAAAGGGGATGCGGACCCGGCGTACGTCAGGGAGGTGGCCCGGATCGTGGATGAGCGGATGCGGGAGGTGGCCGGCAAGGTCCAGTCGCCCGTCCTCGGCAAAGTCGCCATCCTGGCCGCGGTCAACCTCGCCGACGAGATGCTCCGGGAAAAGCGGCTGCGACTGGAAACCGAAGCCGCCGTTGAAGATAGATCGATTCAGATCGCCAGGTTGCTGGACATGGAGATGAAGCAGGCCGGTTCGACGGATGATCCTGGTGACGCCCTGCCCGGCGCGTGATGTGTCGTACAAGTGAGCCAACACTTCACCACGGGGATCCCGGCGTTCGTGACTGATGGTTGCGCCCCCTCGGGGGAGAACCGGATTTCATGACAGGGAACCCACCTGAAGCAACACGGTTCAGTTGCTTCCGATGCACACGGTCGGGCGGGGATCTTCCCCGCCCTCATTCCTTCCCTGGCCGCGGAACGATTCCCGGGATCCTGTGCGGATCGGCGTCGGGACGGTCCGGGCGGCCTTGCCATAAAACATTGCAGCTGTGAGGAGTGGTCATGCCACAGATTCCTCCCTACCTCATCGCCGGGGCGGCCGTCTGCCTGGGCTTCATCGCCGGTTGGTTCCTTTCCCGTAAACGCAACGACGCCAGGTACGGCAGCGCCAGCGAGCGCATCGACCGCATGCTGCAGGACGCTGCGCGGGAGGCCGAGAGCCTGATCAAGAGCGCCAAGCTGGAGGCCCAGGAGGAACTCTTCCAGGCCCGACGCCAGTTCGAGGAGGAGACCGAGCGCGTCCGCAAGGAGAACCGTCGCCGGCAGGACAGCCTCGATATGCGCGAGGAGAACCTCGACAAGAAGGTGGCCTTCATCGACCAGAAGGAGGCCCGCCTGGTGGGCCGGGAGGAGGATCTGGCCC
>JALUJS010000224.1 GCA_027056825.1 Candidatus Krumholzibacteriia bacterium
GTCCAGGGATCCCTGGGCGATCTCCAGGTCGAAACGGGGCGGAGTGGCCGGCCGCAGGTAGTATTCCGGGGTGTCGGCGCCCCGGCCCAGGGCGCTGAAGGTGCCGGCCGCCTCGCCCAGGAACAGGTCGTCACCGACCACGAAGCTGATGTGATGCGGGGCGTGCCCGGGGGTCTGCACCACGGTGATTCCCGCGTCCGTCGCCGCCTCGTACCCGAACAGGGCGTCCTCGGGCACCGGCCGCGGCTCGCCATAGACCTCGGCCTTGCGGCCCAGCACCGCCAGCGACCCCCGCCACAACCGCTGCGGATCGGCCAGGTGCGCCCGGCCCCGCGGGTGGCAGACCACCTTCGCCCCGGGCCAGCGCTCCAGCACGCGCGCGGTGCAACCGCCGTGGTCCAGGTGGATGTGGGTCAGCAGGATGAAGTCCAGGCGCTCGAGCCCCGCCGCCTCCAGGGCGGCGACGAGCCTGCCGGCGGTGGACGGCGGCCCCGGATCGACGATGAAGGTCGGCCCCGCGGCCGGATCGACCCGCGCCCAGCAGCTGATGAACCGCCGCTGGCCGGGCAGGTCCTGGTCGAGGTCGATGAGGTGCAGGTTCCCTGGGGTGGTGTTCATGGGGGTGTCTCCTGTCAGCCCGGCCTTTGGTGAGCGAAGGAGGCCATGGTAATGAACCGGCCCGCCTTTACCAAGCACCGGGAGCGGGCCGTGGCGAAACAAATGAAAATGCCTATCGTATCCCATAACCTCGCTATGAGTTTAACCACTCCGCAAAAGGAGCTTTCCATGCGCAAGCTGACCGTCCCGGCCCTGGTGGCCCTCATCGCCCTGCTGGCCGCCGCGGCCTTCGCCGCCGAACCCGACATGTACAAGTCCGAGTCCGGCTGGTTCGACATGAACCACTGCGCCTTCTGCAAGAACCTGACGGCCGATCCCGGCCTGCTGCCGCACAGCACGTGGGAGACCCACCCCATCACCGACGGCATGGTCGAGATCATCACCGTCGATCCCGAGTACAGGGAATCCTTCATGAAGGCCGGCATGGCCATGCAGACGCTGGGCGAGAAGATCCAGAAGGGCGAGGTCAACCCCATGGGCCTGGAGATGTGCGGCCGCTGCAAGGAGTTCGGCATGCTCATGATGGGCGGCAAGGTGAAGACCGAAGAGGTCATGGGCGACAACGCCACCGTCTTCCTCTACACCTCGGACGATCCGGCCACGGTGCAGAAGCTGCACGAGATCGCCGCACGCGACGCCGAGGAGATGGCCTCCATGATGGGCGGCCACGAAGGCCACGACGAGCATCCGACCAGCGAACACCCGCACAGCGAGCATCCCAACAGCGAGCATCCGCATCACTGAGAGGCGAGCGCCCGCTCCAGAAAATCCAGCAGATCCCCGGCGTGGGCCTCGAACTTCCCGACCGAGGTGTGGCCCGCCCCGGGGATCAGCAGGAACTCCCACCCCGGACCCGCGCATTTTTCCCGCATGGCCTCGAAATCCGACACCGGGACCGTCGCGTCCCGGTCGCCGTGGATCATCAGCACGGGGCAGTCCAGCCGGCACAGGGTATTGACCGGAGCAATGTCGTCGTAACGGCGGCCGATGACCCGCTCCACGTAGCGCAGCACCAGGGGCGCTGCCCAACCCGGGATCCGGGCCTGCCGCATGAAACGACGCATCATGTCCGCCGGGTGGGCGAAGGTGGCCAGGCTGATCACCGCGGCGATGTCGCCGCGGTCGGCGGCGGTCAGAAGGGCCGCCGCCCCGCCCAGGGAGTGCCCGCACAGGGCCACCGGCCCGGCATGCTCCGGCTGCTGGCGCATCCAGTCCACCGCATGACCCAGATCCGCGGCGAACTTCGGCAGGGAGGAGTGCCCGTCCCCGTCGCTCAAACCGTGGTTGCGGGCATCGACCAGCAGGATGTTCATGCCGGAGGTGGACAGGATCCCCGCCAGCGGCAAGAGGAAGAAGGCGTTGCCGCCCCAGCCGTGCATGATCACCAGGGAGCCCGCCGGCCGGCCGGCCGGCAGCAGCCAGCCGCACAACTCCTTGCCGTTGTCGGTGGGAATACGGACCCGTCGGCATGCGACCCCGGGCAGATCCGGTTCGCCGGACTCCCGTACCCGGGGTGCGGCGAAGGTGCGGTGGAGCCGGTGGCGCAGCAGGCCCAGTCCCACGGCGCAGGCAATCAGGATGACGGCCGCGATCATGATCATGGCGCGGGACTCCTCCCTTGACCCACATTATTCATGAAGGAGCGTAGCGAGGATGAGGAAACAGCGCGACAGGAAAGGGGCTCGCAAGGATTTGCGAGGGAGGCGTACCCGGTGCGGTACGTTGACCGAGCAAATCCGAGAACGCCTTTCCTGTCGCGCTGTTAACCATCCGCAGTAGCTCCTTCATGAATAATGCGGGTTTCTCTAAACCGGCCCTAAGAGTCAACTCCTGAATTGCCCATGGTATTTCTTCAAACAAGGGTTTTCAGGCTTCTCTACGCGGTCACAGCCGCAATATGTTATCGGAGCGCAGTGGCCTCACCCTAATGGCACGAGGTCTTTCAGGCCGTAAGTGCGGCGATCAAGCCCCAAACCCGTTCCGAGGTCCACTTGCTACGAAACCCTTGCCAGTACCTACCATTGCTCCGGCAATCTTCTATTGCTCCCTTCAAGACCTTGAGCTTAAGCCCAAACGAAAGGCTCACCCGTCACCCAAATTCGGTGTAACAGGATCGCCAGCTTTCTCGCCACAGCTACCCGGGCTTTGGCCAGACCTTTCTTCTCGCTCAATTTCAGGCCCCACTCCCGCAATGCACTTTTGCGCTTACTTCGGGTCAGTAGAGCATTGGCCGCCTCAACCAATAGCCAACGCAACAACCGGTCGCCCTCTTTGGTGATCCGCCCTCGATAATCCGTGGCGCCGGACTGATGGACCCGAGGCACCAGGCCGAGATAACTTGCCACATCTGTCGATCTTGAAAAACGACTTGGATCATCGATCGTTGCGACAAAACAGGCTGAGACAATCGGCCCGACACCAGGGACACTCATCAGTAGCCTACAAACCGGATGCGATTTGCTTTGCTGGGTCAGTTGCTCGGTCATGATGCCTGCTTCGTGCCGGGCCTGTCTCCAGAGGGCCAGTAAAGGGGCAAGAATCGGCTCCAACTCCGGGGCATGTTGGTCAATGGTCTTTATAACTCGTTCTTCGAAACCCACCCCAGGGGAATGAATGAGCTTGATTCCGTGGGCGCGTAACAAGCCCATGATGCGGCTTTGTTGAGCTACCGCCGTTTCAACCAAGCCCACCCGAGCCTTCAGGATGGTACGCACCATCCGGGCATCCTGGGACTTCCGGTGTACGGGGGTATACCATCCGGTCCTGGCCATCTTGGCCAAATTGCGAGCATCCAGCTTGTCGGTCTTCTTCTTGGTGCAAATCACAGCTTTGGCTTGTCGGGGATCAATGACCACGACCCCATGGCCAAGACCTTCAAGGATCTGGGCGGCCCATTCGGCTAACGGACTGGCTTCTAGCACACAGTGCATAGGCCCCCGGCGGGAGAAGTGTTGCCGAAAGGTGTTCTGGTCAGTTGTGATCTCGAACTCCTTGACGCACTTCCCATTCTCATCATCCAGACAAACAGCGCTTGATTTTGAACCCAAATCAATGCCACAGTAGTACATGGTCAGCCTCCTGAATTTTAGGGCGTGGTTCCTTGAGAACCCGACCCTGTGGAAATTCTTCTCAGGAGGTTGACCTTTTTTGTACCCTCTTGTCTACCCTGCTGGTAGCGGGCTGGGCCGGTTTATCACATCTAATAA
>JALUJS010000225.1 GCA_027056825.1 Candidatus Krumholzibacteriia bacterium
CTGCGGCGCCGCCTTGCCTGGCCGCGGCCAGGCAAGGCGGCGCCGCAGTGGCCGGTCCTGGCGGCGGCGACGCGGACGATCCGGATACCGGCCCGGGGGACGATCCGCCAGGGGAGGAAAACGGCTGGGCCGCCCGGCTGCGCGAGCGGGGCTACGTGCGGCTGGCCGACGCTGCGGCGTTGCGTGGCTGGTGCGATTGCCTGGATCCGGACGCCCCGCTGGCCGTGGATACCGAGACCGACGGCCTGCGCCGGGACACCGCGCGCCTGGTGGGCGTGAGCCTGGCCGGGACCCTGGCGGGGGGCGAGCCGGCGCCTCCGGCCTACATCCCCGTGCTGTGGAGGGACCCGGACGAGCAGGCCGCCGCCGGCGACACCCTCTTTCCCGTGGGCCGGGAGGTGGATCGCCTGCAGGAGGTCCGGGACGTGCTGGCCCCGCTGCTGGCCGGACCCTGCCTGAAGGTGGGCCAGAACCTGAAGTTCGACCAGTGGATCCTGGGCCGTCACGGCATGGAACTGGGCGGCCCCCTGTTCGATACCATGCTGGCCTCGTACGTGCTGGACCCGGGGCGCCGCAGCCACAAGCTGGACGACCTGGTGCAGGAGATCCTGGGCCACCGCATGATGCCCTACGCCGAGCTGTTCGCAGCCGGTGACCGGCGGAAGGACATCCTGTCCGTCGATCCGGACCGCCTGGCCCTGTACGCGGCCGAAGACGCCGACATGACCCTGCGGCTGTACCGCCGCCTGGACGAGGACCTGCGCCGCAGCGGCCTGGACGGACTGTTCCGGGACCTGGAGATGCCCGTTTCGCAGGTCCTCCTGGCCATGGAACGCCACGGCATCATGCTGGACCGGGAATTCCTCGAGGACCTCAAGGCCGAGTTCGATCGCGTCCTGGCGGACCTGACCCGGCGCATCCACGAACTGGCCGGCGGGGAATTCAACATCCAGAGCCCCAAGCAGCTGGCCGAGGTCCTGTTCGAACGCCTCGGCCTGAAGCCCGTCAAGAAGACCGCCACCGGGTGGAGCACCGATGTCGGGGTGCTGACGACCCTGGCCGAGTCGCACCCCCTGCCGGCGCTGATCCTCGAGTATCGCCAGGTGTCCAAGCTGCAGAACACCTACGTGGAAACCCTGCCCCAGTTGGCCAATCCCGAGACCGGCCTGATCCACACCTCGTACAACCAGGCCGTGGCCGCCACCGGCCGCCTGTCCAGCAGCGATCCAAACCTGCAGAACATTCCCATCCGCACCGAGCTGGGCCGGCGCATCCGCCGCGCCTTCATCCCCCGCCGCAAGGAAAACCTCTTCCTGTCGGCGGACTACTCCCAGGTGGAGCTGCGCCTGCTGGCGCACCTGTCCGGGGACGCGAACCTGGTGCGGGCCTTCCGCGACGGGGCGGACATCCACCGGCGCACCGCCGCCCTCATCGCCGGGGTGGACGAGGACGCGGTGGACGCCGAGATGCGCGGCCGCGCCAAGGCCATCAACTTCGGCGTGATCTACGGCATGGGGGCGCGGGCGCTTGCGCGGCAGATCAAGGTGAAGGTGAGCGAAGCGGCGACCTTCATCGACGAGTACTTCGCCACCTATCCGGGGGTGAAGGAGTTCATCGAGCGGACACGGGAAGAGGCGCGCCGCCGCGGCTGGGTACAGACCCTGCTGGGCCGCAAACGGATGCTGCCGGACATCACTTCGCAGAATCCCCGCATCCGCGCCTTCCAGGAGCGGGTGGCCGTCAACACCCCCATCCAGGGCACCGCCGCCGACCTGATCAAGCTGGCCATGCTGCGCATCCACGAGGATCTGGCGGCCTCGGGTCACCAGGCCATGCTGCTGCTGCAGGTCCACGACGAGCTGGTCCTGGAGGTGGCGGGGACGGACCTGGAACCGGTGCGCGACCTGGTCCGCCGGGGCATGGAGGGGGCGCTGGAACTGGAGGTGCCCCTGGTGGTGGATATGCACGAGGGCGCCAACTGGGCGGAGGCCCACGGATGAAGACCGTCGCGGTCACCGGGCCGGTCTGCGGCGGGAAGTCCACCCTGTCGGGGCTGCTCGCCGCGCGGGGCGCCGCCCTGGTGGACGCCGACCGCCTGGGCCACCAGGTGCTGGAGGAGCCGGAGATCACCGCAGGCCTGGTCGCGGCCTTCGGTCGGGAGATCCTCGCCGCAGGGAAGATCGACCGCGGCGTCCTGGGCGCGCGGGTCTTCGCCGATCCGCGAGAACTGGCCCGCCTGGAGGCCATCGTCCATCCGCCTTTGGCCGCGCGCATCGACGACCGGCTGGAGGCCCTGGAAAAGGCGGGAACGCACGAGCTTGCCGTGGTGGAGGCCGCCGTGTATTTTCTGTTGCCCATCCGGCGCCGGGCGGATCTGGTGGTGACGGTGACCGCGCCGCCGGATGTGCGCGCGCGAAGGCTCCGGGATCGCAACGGCCTGGACGAGGCCGCCGTGGACGCCCGCATCGCCGCCCAGGCGCCCCTGGAGGCCGACTGGAAGCGGGCGGATCTCGTCATCGTCAACGACCGTGGCCCGGAGGTCCTGGCGCAGGCGGCCGACGCCGTACTGGCCCGGCTGGGCCTGGGCGGCCCCCGCCCCGGCGGAACAGGGAATCAACCAGAAAGCAGGATGCCGTGAAGGAAGCACTCGAAAGGATCCAGGCCGCCCGGCGGACCATCGACTCCCTCAAGGAGGGTCTTTGACTACCCCGGCCTGGTGCAACAGCTGAAGACCTGCGAGATGCGGCAGACCGAGCCCGACTTCTGGAACGACCAGGAGGAGGCCAACCGCATCGTCCGCAGGATCCGCTCCCTCAAGCAGTGGGTCGAGCCCCTGCAGGAGGCCGAGGCCATGGCCGAGGACCTCGAGGTGATGGCCGAGCTGGCGGTGGCCGAAGAGGACGAGGACGCCGCCGCGGAGGTGCGCGAGGGCCTGCCGAAGCTGGAAGAGGCCGTCTCCCGCCTCGATTTCCAGTTCCTGCTCAGCGGCGAGGATGACGAGCGCGGGGCGGTCCTGGAGATCCATCCCGGCGCCGGCGGCACCGAGAGCGCGGACTGGGCCCAGATGCTCATGCGCATGTACACGCGCTACTTCGAGCGGCATGACCTGAAGTTCAAGACCCTGGAGCTGCAGCCCGGCGACGAGGCGGGCATCAAGACGGCCGTGATCGAGGTCGATAGCCCCTTCGCCTACGGCTACCTCAAGAGCGAGTCGGGCGTGCACCGGCTGGTGCGGATCTCGCCCTTCGACGCCCAGAACCGGCGGCACACCAGCTTCGCCTCGGTCTTCGTGTATCCCCTGGTGGACGACGACGTGGAGGTCGAGATCAACCCCGCGGACCTGCGCATCGACACCTTCCGGGCCCAGGGCGCCGGCGGTCAGCACGTCAACAAGACCGACAGCGCGGTGCGGATCACCCACGAGCCCACCGGCACGGTGGTCTCCTGCCAGAGCGAACGCAGCCAGCACCGCAACCGCGAGAGCGCCATGACCATGCTGCGCGCCAAGCTCTACCAGCGGCTACTGCTGGAACGGCAGAAGGAGCGCGACGCCATGGAGGCCGAGAAGATGGAGAACGCGTGGGGGAGCCAGATCCGCTCCTACGTGTTGCAGCCCTACACCAAGGTGAAGGACCACCGCACCGATTTCGAGACCGGCAACGCCACCGCCGTCCTGGACGGCGACCTGGACGGCTTCATCGACGCATACCTGCGCTGGCTGGGCGCCCAGTCCAAGCAGCAGGCCGGATCCTGACCCGAACCACCCGGAGTTGAAACCGTGGCCAATCCCAAGGACAACACCCCCGCGCAGGAGCCGCAGCCCGGCGCCGCCGCCGACATCCACCCGCTGATCGCGGCCCGCCTGGAGAAGATGGAGGAACTCGGCCGGCACGTGGACCTGTACCCCTACGGCTATGACCGCACCCATACCAGCTGCGAGTTGCGCGACCAGGAGGAAGCCCTGACCGCGTCGGAAACGGTGGTGCGTTACCCGGGTCGCATCATGGCCAAGCGCGGCACCGGCAAGACCCTCTTCGTGCCCGTCTGGGATGGTGAGGGTCCCATCCAGGCCTACTTCCGCAAGGATGACCTGGGGGAGGAGAAGTTCCGGCTGATCAGCAAGCTCATCGACATCGGGGACTGGATCGGGGTGGAGGGCACCCTGTTCCGGACGCGCACCGGCGAGCTGACCATCGCCGTGAAGGACTTCACCTTCCTGGCCAAGGCCATCCGGCCATTGCCGGAGAAGTACCACGACCTGAGCCTGGAGAACAAGAGCCGCCGCAGGTACCTGGACCTGGCCATGAACCTGGAGAGCCGCACGCGCTTCCGTACCCGCAGCGCCATCCTGCGGGAGATCCGGAGCTTCTTCGACGGCCGTGATTTCCTCGAGGTCGAGACCCCGGTGCTGCAGCCCCTGTACGGAGGGGCCACGGCGCGGCCGTTCACCACCCATCACAACGCCTTGGACATGACGCTGTACCTGCGCATCGCCGACGAGCTCTACCTCAAGCGGCTCATCGTGGGCGGTTTCGAGCGGGTGTACGAGATCGCCAAGGACTTCCGCAACGAGGGCATGGACCGCACCCACAACCCCGAGTTCACCATGCTCGAGTGCTACGCCGCGTACTGGGACTATCACGACATGATGGACCTGACCGAGGACCTGGTGCGCACCCTGGCGGTGAAGTTTGGCGACGAGGGCAGCCTGACGTACGGCGGGCACGAGATGGACTTCACGCAGCCCTTCCGGCGGATCACCTTCATGGGCGCCCTGGCCGAGGCGGTGGGCCGCGACCTGATGCCCCTGGCCACGGACGAGATCGCGGCCATCGCCGGGGAGAAGGGCGTGGAGCTGAAGCCCGGCATGGGCCGAGATAAGATCCTGGACGAACTGTTCAGCCTGCTGGTCGAGCCGGACCTCATCCAGCCCACCTTCGTCATGGACCACCCCCGTGAACTTTCGCCCCTGGCCAAGGCCCACCGGGAGCACGAGGGGCTGGTCGAGCGTTTCGAGCTCTTCGTGGCGGGCTTCGAGCTGGCCAACAGCTTCAGCGAGCTGAACGATCCGCGCGAGCAGCGCCGCCGCTTCCTGGATCAGAAGGCCCTGCTGGAGGCCGGGGACGACGAGGCCCAGCGCCTGGACGAGGACTTCCTGCAGGCCATGGAGCACGGCATGCCCCCCACCGGCGGCATGGGCATGGGCATCGACCGCCTGGTGATGCTGCTGGTGGACACGAACAACATCCGCGACGTACTCCTGTTCCCCCACATGAGACCCGAGGACGCGCCGGGAGCGGGGGCCTGAGATGTCCTTCGCCGCCTACATCGCGGGACGCTACCTGCGCAGCCGGCGGCACAGCCGCTTTCTGAGCCGCGGCAGCATGACCGCGGTGATCGGCATCGCCATCGGTGTGATGGTCCTGAACATCACTCTGGCGATCATGAACGGCTTCCACACCGAGATGCGCCGCTCGTTCATCGAGAACATGCCCATGCTCACGGTGATCACCAGCGCCCCGGAGGGTTTCACGGACCTGGGCGGCGTCCTGGACACCATGGGGTCGGTGCCGGGGATCACCGGGGTGGCGCCCTACATCCGGCAGGACATCCTGGTGACGACCGCGCGGACCCTGGGCCCGCCGCGGCCCCAGGCGGCCGTGGCCTGGGGGGTGGAACCGGACCTGGTGGATACGGTCCAGCCGCTGTCGGCCCACGTCCGGCCCGAACCGGTGCTGCTGGCCTCGCTGGGCGGTGGCGAGGTGCCGCGGGTCCTGCTGGGCGCCGAACTGGCCAACAACCTGTACACCCAGATCGGGGACACGGTCATCCTGACCTCGGTCAACGGGGAGATCGACCTGGACGCCATCGACGCGGTCAGCGGCAAGTTCGTGGTGTCGGGCTACGTCTCCACCGGGATGTACGACTTCGACAGCCGCTTCGTCTACCTGGATTTGCGGGACGCCCGCGCCTTCTTCGCTTACCGCGCCGGCGGGGCGACCCTGGTCGGGGCCGCGGTGGCCGATCCCATGCGCGCGGACCTGGTGGCCGACGCGGTGGAGGACGCGCTGGGACCCCGCTACCACGCCACCGCCTGGATGACGCTCAACCAGAACCTTTTCCACTGGATCAAGCTCGAGAAGATCATCATGTTCCTGCTGCTGGGCATGATCGTCCTGATCGCCGGATTCAACATCATCGGGATCCTGACCATGATGGTCGGCGAGCGGCGGCGGGAGATCGGGATCCTGCTGGCCATGGGCACGCCCCGCGGCAGGATCATGGGGATCTTCCTGCTGGACGGGTTCTGGCTGGGCTCCCTGGGCGTGGTGGCCGGTTCGGCCCTGGGACTGGCCGGGATCTGGGCCCTGCACACCTTCGGGTTCAAGCTGCCCGGCGACGTGTATTTCATCGATACGGTGCCGGTGCTGCTGCAATGGACGGACTTCATCCTCGTGGCGGCCGTGGGCATGGGGATCTCGCTGCTGGCGGGGATCTGGCCCAGCTGGGAGGCCTCGAACCTCCAGCCCATGGAGATCATCCGCTACACCTGATACGGACAGCCGGCAAGGAGACCTCATGACCGCGCTGCTGAGCGCCACCGGAATCCACAAGGGCTACCCCCGGCACGGGGGGCGGGTGGACGTGCTGCGCGGCTGCGACCTGGAACTGTATTCGGGCGAGGCGGTGGCCATCACCGGCCGCAGCGGCTCGGGCAAGAGCACCCTGCTGAACATCCTGGGCGGGCTGGATCATCCCGACCTGGGCCAGGTGGCTTGCGCGGGCATCCCCCTGCGTTTCGACAGCCACGCCGAGCTGTCCCGCTGGCGGACCGGGACCGTGGGCTTCACCTTCCAGTTCCACTTCCTGCTGCCTGACTTCACCGCCCTTGAGAACCTGCTCATCCCCGTGCGCGCCCACCGCCGGCCCGGCAAGGACGACCTGGACCGGGCGCGGGACCTGCTCGATCGCATGGGCCTGTCCGATCGCATGGACCACCTGCCGGGGGAATTGTCAGGGGGCGAGCAGCAGCGTGTCGCCGTGGCGCGGGCCTTCATGAACCGGCCGCGGATCGTCCTGGCCGACGAGCCCTTCGGCAACCTCGACCAGGCCATCGGCAGTCGGCTGGGGGACATGCTCTTCGACCTGAAGAACACCGATGGGACGAGCCTGGTCATCGTCACCCATGACCCCCGGTTGGCGGCGCGGGCGGACCGCCGCCTGGAACTGGCCGCGGGCAGGCTCGTGTTCGATGGAGGGGAGGGGATGGACCCGTGAAGTGCCAGCATTGCGGACAGCGCGAGGCCACCGTGCACCTCGTCGAGATGGACGCCTCGCGCCGGCGCGACCTGTGGCTGTGCTCCGAATGCGCCGAGGCCGAACAGTGGCGCCGCATGGACTCGGTTTCGGACCGCGATCAGGACGAGGATGTTCCCGGCGAGCAGGGAGGCGAGATCCCCGGGGCCTTCGACGCGATGCTGGCTTTCCTGGGCCAGGCGGGACGGCCGGAGCCCCGTGACGGCGAAACCGCCTGCGGCCACTGCGGCACCACCTGGGTGGATTTCCAGTCCAGCGGCCGGCTGGGTTGCGCCCGCTGCTACCAGGCCTTCCGGCGCCCGTTGCTGCCGCTGCTGGCGGCTTTCCACCGCCATGCGACCTACATGGGCCGGGCGCCCCGGGCCCGGGCCGGCGGGGACACGGGCGTGATCGAGATCTCGCGCCTGCGCGTGGCCCTGGAGAAGGCCATCGCCACCGAGGATTTCGAGGAGGCCGCCCGCCTGCGGGACCAGCTCCACGCCCTGGAGGAACGGGGACGGACGGGTCCGGACACCGGAGAGAACCATGACCGAGCGTGACGCCTCCTGGGCCGCCCGCACCCTGCCGTGGCAGGTCCGGAGCGGACCCGAGAACGACGTGGTGCTGTTGACCGAGGCCGCCCTGGGCCGCGGTCTGTGGTCCTTCCCGTTCCCCGGCCGGGCTTCGGAGGTGGAGCGCCGCACCCTTCTGGGCGAGATCCTGCGCCGCCTGGACGGTGCGCCGGACCTGGCCGCGTGGCTGCGGGTCGGCCTCGAGGAATGCGACCTCCCGGTCCGGCGCTGCCTCCAGGAGAAGGGCCTGGTTTCCTTCGACACGGCGCACCGGCCCGTGGGTGCGGGCCTGCTCGTGGATGACGGGCTGGAACGGGCGGTGGTCATAGGCGAGGAAGACCACCTGCGTATCAAGGCCTGGCGGGCCGGGTTCGACGCGGGCGCCGCCCTCACCGCGGCCCTGGACCTGGAGTCGGTGCTCGACCAGCGGCTCGAATTCGCCTTCAGCGAGGAGTTCGGCTACCTGACGGCCCACCCCACCCGCG
The DNA here is from genome assembly GCA_027056825.1 of Candidatus Krumholzibacteriia bacterium. GTDB lineage: Bacteria > Krumholzibacteriota > Krumholzibacteriia > LZORAL124-64-63 > LZORAL124-64-63 > JAHJTW01. The sequence continues at coordinate 8,354 of JALUJS010000225.1, forward strand.
TGGGCACCGGTCTGCGCTTCACCTCCCTGGCGCATCTGCCGGGGCTGGTCATGGCCGGCGAGATCGGGCGGATCGTCAACGCCCTGCGCCAGCTCCAGTTCGCCGTCAGGGGCCTGGATGGCCGCAACCAGTCGGTGCGCGGCTGCCTCTTCCTGATCTCCAGCCAGGTGACCCTGGGCCGCAGCGAGGAGGAGACGGCGGAGGATTTTGCCCTCCATGTCGGCAAGATCATCCTCCACGAACGCAACGCGCGGCGGCAGCTCTACCAGGCCGACCCGGTGGGATTGCAGGACGTGGCCCACCGCGCCCTGGCCATCGGCCGCGGCGCCCGCCTGATGACCCTCCAGGAGGGGTTCGACCGGTTGTCGGACCTGCGTCTGGGCCGCGGCCTGGGCATCCTGCCGGACCTGCCATGGGAGAGCCTCAACCGTCTGCTGGTCTTCCAGCAGGGGGGACACTTGGAGCTGGAATCAGGAAAGACATTGCAAGGCAAGGAGTTGATGGAGCGCAGGGCCACGCTCTTTCGCCGGGAACTTTCCGCGGCCGCCTCCTGAAGCCTTGCCGCGGGCCGCTGGTTCGCGGCCTGGGTCAATCCCCCGTCAAGATGGTCCATATCCGGCCGAAAACCTTGTCACAGAGGCATCAGGGCCGCGACGGGGAAGAGGTCCCCGCGGCTGCAACGCAGGTAGCGCCGTCCAGGCGCTTCCAGTATATTTCTTGCAAGGGCGGGGAACAGTCCCCGTCCGGTCCGATAGCCGGCAGGGATGCCCGGCTCCCAACTGCCATTGGAGGCGATTCTGCATGAATGATCGTTTCACCCAGCGAGTCCGCAAAGTCCTGTTCCTGGCCAGGGACGAGGCCGGCCGCCTGCAGCACGACTACATCGGCACCGAGCACCTGCTGCTCGGGATCATCCGCGAGGGCGAGGGCGTGGCCGCCAACGTCCTGCGCCGGATGAACGTGGATTTCGAGCGGCTGCAGAAGGCCATCGAGGACTCGGTCACCGCGCCCATGGGGCCGGTGAGCATCGGTGAGATCCCCTTTACTCCGCGCGCCAAGAAGGTCCTGGAGCTTTCCATCGACGAGGCGCGCCTCCACAACCACAACTACGTGGGAACCGAACACCTGTTGCTGGCCCTGATCCGCGAGGGCGAGGGCGTCGCCGCCCGCGTCCTGGGCGAGTTGGGCGTGGACCACGAGGGCGCCAAGCGCGAGGTCATGAAGGCCCTGGGCGGTGGCGGTGAAGGTCCCGCCGCCAGGCTGAGCCTGCGGGGACGGCGCAAGGCGGCCAAGAAGGAAGGCTCGATCCTCGAGCAGTTCGGCCGCAACATGACCGAGATGGCCCGCGAGGGAAAACTCGACCCGACCATCGGGCGGTCGCGCGAGATCGACCGCTGCATCCAGATCCTCAGCCGCCGCAAGAAGAACAATCCCGTGCTCATCGGCGAGCCCGGGGTGGGCAAGACGGCCATCGTTGAGGGCTTCGCCACCCGCATCGTCGAGGGCGACGTGCCCGCCCTGCTGCGCGGCAAGGAGATCTTCACCCTCGATCTGGCCAGCGTCGTGGCCGGCACCAAGTACCGCGGCCAGTTCGAGGAACGGCTCAAGCAGATCATGGCCGAGATCCGCGAGAATCCCGACGTGATCCTGTTCATCGACGAGCTGCACACCATCGTGGGCGCCGGCGGGGCCGAGGGCGCCATCGACGCCAGCAACATGCTCAAGCCGGCCCTGAGCCGCGGCGAGATCCAGTGCGTGGGTGCGACCACCATGGACGAGTACCGCAAGTTCATCGAGAAGGACGGCGCGCTGGAGCGGCGCTTCCAGCCCGTGACGGTCAACCCGCCCAGCGAGGACGAGACCGTGGAGATCCTCTTCGGGCTCAAGGACAAGTACGAACAGCACCACAAGGTGGTGTACGAGGACGAGGCCATCCGGGCCGCCGTCTTCCTTTCCAACCGCTACATCTCCGGCCGGGCGCTGCCGGACAAGGCCATCGACATCATCGACGAGGCCGGAAGCCGAGCGCGCCTGAGCATGACCGTGGTGCCGCCGGACCTGCAGGAGCTCGAGCAGCGCATCGAGGAAGTCATCGCCGAGAAGGAAGCCGCCATCCAGGCGCAGGAGTTCGAGAAGGCCGCCGCCTACCGCGACGAGGAGAAGGAGCTGAAGCGGAAGCTCCAGGAGCTGCGCAACGACCAGGGCGCCGGCACCGGCGAACCCCAGGCCGTGGTGACGCCCCAGATGATCTGCGAGGTCATCGCCGACATCACGGGCATTCCCGTGGCCGAGGTCGAGGAGGAGGAGACCGACAAGCTGCTGCGCATGGAGGAGGAACTGGGCAAGTGGGTCATCGGGCAGGACCAGGCCCTCGAGGCCGTCTCCAAGTGCATCCGGCGCAACCGGGCCGGCCTGCGCGACCCGCGGCGTCCCATCGGCTCGTTCATCTTCCTGGGCCCCAGCGGGGTGGGCAAGACCGAGGTGGCCCGCCGCCTGACCGAGTTCCTGTTCGGCGACCAGACCTCCCTGATCCGGGTGGACATGTCCGAGTACATGGAGAAACACTCGGTCAGCCGCCTGGTGGGAGCACCTCCTGGCTACGTGGGCTACGACGAGGGCGGGATGCTCACCGAGAAGGTGCGTCGCAAGCCCTACTCGGTCATCCTGCTGGACGAGATCGAGAAGGCCCATCCGGACGTCTACAACATCCTGCTGCAGGTCCTGGACGACGGGCAGCTCACCGACAGCTTCGGCCGCACGGTGGACTTCCGCAACGCGGTCCTGATCATGACCAGCAACGTCGGCAGCCGGCGCACCCACCAGGTGCGCGGGGTCGGCTTCGGGTCGGACGAGCAGGAGAACAAGGATCAGCGCGTGCGCGGCAACATCGACGCCGACCTGCGCAAGACCTTCAGCCCCGAGTTCCTCAACCGGATCGACGAGATCATCACCTTCAACAGCCTCGGCCGCGAGGAGATCACGCGCATCGTGGACATCCTGCTCAAGGACGTCAGCGACCGCCTGGAGAATCTCGAGATCGAGTTCGAGTTCACCCGGGCCTGCAAGGACTTCCTCTGCGAGGTGGGGTACGACCCCCAGCTCGGGGCGCGGCCCCTGAAGCGGGCGATCCAGAAGCACGTGGAGGATCCGCTGAGCGAACGCCTGCTGCGCGGCCAGATCACCAGCAACAGCCACCTGGTGATCGACGTGGAAGCCGGCAAGCTCACCTTCA
>JALUJS010000226.1 GCA_027056825.1 Candidatus Krumholzibacteriia bacterium
TCATGGTTCATGTGATGCGGAACCATTAGCAGTCCCGCGCTTCGAGTGCTAATTCGTGCGGAATATACCGCCACCCCGCGCGACCGCAAGCATTTTCCCCTTGAAACCCGGAAAAAATGAGTTAAATGGACCCGGCTGTCATTTTGACAGCAGACACCTGTCATGCTTTGTCTTGGTTGTCAGTGTTGGTAAAGGGCGAGGAAAGCCGCTCCCCGCAACGTCCAGGCGGGATCGCCGTAGGCTCCGGGGTATTCCACCAGGGATCCGAGTCCTCCGGTCATGATGATCGGCCGCGGCCCGTGGACCGCGACCAGCTCGCCGATGGTTCCCCGGATACCGTGGATCCCGGTGGCCCAGGCCCCGGCGGCCATGGCGGTCCGGGTGTTGGTCCCGGCCCGGCAGGGTACAGGTTCCAGGGGTACCGGATCCAGCCGGGCGGCGGCCTCCCCCAGCTTCCGGGCGGCGAAACCCATCCCCGGGGCGATCAACCCGCCGGCGAACCTGCCCCCGGTGAGCAGATCGAAGGTAGTGGCCGTGCCGGCATCCACCACCAGGGCCTCCTGCAGGCCCCAGGCCGCGGCCATGGCCACATTGGCGATCCGGTCGGGACCCACCTGGGCGGGTTGGTCCACACCCCAGGCGAAGGGCATCCGCCAGGTGTGGTCCAGGACTTCGATGTCCGGCAGGCCATGGCGCAGCCTGGCGGTCCAGGCGGGCACCACCGACACCAGGACGACGCGACCGATCCCGGCCGCCGCTACCGCTGCGGTCACCTCCGCGGCTACCGCTTCAGCCACCGCATCGGTGGCGCAGGGCAGGTTCCAGACCCCGAGCTGGTCCGGGGCCGGCAGGGCGTCCAGCCCGTCGCCGTCACCCGGTGCGAGGTTCGGCAGGTGCCTTCCGGGGTCGATCAAACCGACGTTCAGCCGGCTGTTGCCGGCATCCAGGACGGCCACCGGCGCGGTACCATGGCTTTCAGGAGCCGGCATGGTCATCCTCCCGGTGTCCGGAACCGTTTTGGCCGGACAGGATATGGACATCCCCGACCTGCAGGCGGGTCACCGTCCCGTCGCTTTCCTCCAGGCGGAGCGCCCCGTCGTCATCGATGCCCACGGCGCGCCCCTGGCGGACCTTGCCCATGGACCTGACCCTGACCGGGCGTCCGAGCAGGCAATCCAGGTCGTCCAGGCTGCCGCGGTAAGGCGCCCAGCCCTCTGTCTCGAAGCGGTCCAGTTCGTCCTCCACGCGGGCCATGAGGGCGCCGGCGGGCACCGACGGCTGCACGGTCGCGCCCGTCTCCATCAGCACGCTGGTGGCCGTGTCCTGCAACTCGGCCGGAAAGCCCCCGGCAGGGGTGGCGAGATTCAGGCCCAGGCCGCCCACGGTCAGGGAACGCTCCGCCACCACCTCCCGCTGCAGGAGGATGCCCCCCAGCTTGCGCCCACCCACCATGATGTCGTTGGGCCACTTCAGGCGAGCGTCCACGCGCAGGGTCTGGCGCAGCATCAACACCGTCATCAGGCCCAGCCACACCGAGAACCCCCGCCCCAGCGCCACGCGGTGGGGCGGGATGACCACCGAGAGGTTCAGCCCCCCGCAGTCGATCCAGGCCCGTCCCTGGCGGCCGTGACCGGCGGTCTGCCGCCGGGCCACCACCAGGGTGCCGGGACCCGCGTCGGCCACCGGAGCGAGGTCCCGCAGGTCGTCGGCCCGCCAGCCCCAGCCGTCCCACACGCACAGGCGTCCCCGGGCGGTCCCCCCCAGACCGCGCAGGAAGTCGTTGGTGCTGCCGACGCTGTCCAGCAGGTACAGCCGGCCGCCGTCGCGCAGGAAGCGCGCGCCGGGCACGAACGAGGCCAGACCGAACCAGTCGCGTCTGGTTCCGCCGCGCGCCGCCTGGCCCGGCATCATTCCCCGTCCTTCCCGGACGTGAAGTCCATGCCGACATCCCAGGCGGTAACCGAGTGGGTCAGAGCCCCCACCGAAACGGCGTCCACGCCGGCCCGGGCATAGTCGGCCACCGTTTCCAGGCGCATGTTGCCCGAGGCCTCCAGCAGGGTGGCCGCGCCCGCGTCGTCGCGCATGGCCACGGCACGGCGGGCGTCGTCCACACTGAAGTTGTCCAGCAGGATCCACTCCACCCCCAGAGGCAGAACGGCGGCGAACTGGTCCAGACCATCCACCTCGATCTCCACCGCCAGGTCCGGATACTCCCTGCGCGCGCGGGCCACCAGGTCGGCCATGGACTCCCGGCGGGCCGCCCAGTGGTTGTCCTTGAGCATGATGCGGTCGTAAAGCCCCATGCGGTGGTTGGCGCCGCCACCGCAACGCACCGCGTACTTGGCCAGGGTCCGGTAGCCGGGTAGGGTCTTGCGGGTGTCCAGGATAAGGCAGTCGGTGCCGGACACGGCCGCGACCAGATCGGCCGTATGGGCCGCGATGCCGCCGAGGTGTTGCAGGAAGTTCAACGCGGTGCGCTCGCCGGTCAGGATGGGCGCGACCGGGCCGCTCACCTCGGCCAGGGGCGTCCCGGCCCGCACCGGGTCCCCGTCCCGGGCCATGGCGCGCACCTGCACCGCCTGGTCCAGCTCGGCGTACACCATGGCCAGCAGGGGCAGCCCGGCGCACACCCCGTCCCGGCGCGGGACCACCAGCGCCCGGGCACGGGTATCCGGATCCACGGCCACCGCGGTGCTCGCATCCCCGCGGCCGATGTCCTCGGCCAGGGCGTGCCGGACAAGCTCACCCACCCAGGGGTCGGCCGGAAAAGTCGGCGCCTCGTTCATGATCACCCGTCCTCCTGTTCCCCGATGCCCCACTGGGCCTTCAGGTCGTCCAGCCGGTCACGCAGGGCGGCCGCCTTCTCGAATTCCAGCGCCTCGGCGGCCGCGAGCATCTCCTGTTCCAGCCACTGCACCAACTCCCGCGGCGAAAGGTCGTCGCGCAGGACGATCTCCCAGGGCTTGTTTCCGGCCTCGTCCTCCAAACCCCGGCCGCCGGCGGCGCTGGTGGACTGCAGGATCTCCTCCCGGGACTTGGTCACCGTCCGCGGCGTGATGCCGTGCTCGCGGTTCCACTCCAGCTGTCGGCGGCGACGGCGTTCGGTTTCCTCGATGGCCCTGCGCATGGAGCGCGTGATGGTGTCGGCGTACATGACCACCTCGCCGTTGACGTTGCGGGCGGCGCGGCCGGCGGTCTGGATCAGGCTGCGCTCGCTGCGCAGGAAACCCTCCCGGTCCGCATCCAGGATCGCCACCAGGGAGACTTCCGGCAAGTCCAGTCCCTCCCGCAACAGATTGACGCCCACCAGCACGTCGTTCCTGCCCAGGCGCAGGTTGCGCAGGATCTCGATGCGGTCCAGGGCCGAGATGTCCGAATGCAGGTAGCAGACCTTCACCCCCGCGGCGGCCAGGTAGTCGGTCAGGTCCTCGGACATCTTCTTGGTCAGGGTGGTCACCAGCACGCGCTCCCCGCGGGCGGTCACGGTGCGGATCCTTTCCATCAGGTCGTCCACCTGGTGCCTGACCGGCAACACCGTGATGGGGGGATCCACCAGCCCGGTGGGCCGGATCACCTGCTCGACCACCACCCCCTCGCTCTTTTCCAGCTCGTAGTCGGCGGGAGTGGCCGAGACGAAGATGGTCTGCGGGCAGATCTCCTCGAACTCGGCGAAGGTCAGCGGCCGGTTGTCCAAGGCGCTGGGCAGACGGAAACCGTGCTCCACCAGGTTCAGCTTGCGGGAGCGGTCGCCCTGGTACATGGCCCCGATCTGGGGCACCGTGGCGTGGGACTCGTCGATGACCATCAGGTAGTCGTCGGG
>JALUJS010000227.1 GCA_027056825.1 Candidatus Krumholzibacteriia bacterium
GAAGAAGCTGAACATGGCGGTGGCCGACCGCATCACGGACATGACGCCGTACCTGAACCGCTACCGCAACGCCGTGTACTGGGACGACATCCAGATCGGTCGTATCCTGGACGCTCTGGAGTCCCGCGGCCGCCTGGACGACACCATCGTCATCGTGACCACCGACCACGGCGAGGAGTTCAACGACAGCGGGGACAACTACTGGGGCCACGGCAGCGATTTCACCCGCTACCAGACCCAGGTGCCCTGCGTCCTGCATCTGCCGGGCGTCGCCCCCCGCGTGATCGACAAGGTCACCAGCCACCTGGACCTGGCGCCCACCCTGCTGAAGAACTACCTGGGCTGCCGCAACGACGTGCGCGACTACAGTGACGGCGTGGACCTGCTGGGGGAGATCCCGGACCGGCGGCCGCTGGTCATCGCCAGCTATTTCAACCATGCGGTGATCCTGGGCGACGACGTGTTCGCCACCCTGCCCATGCAGGTGAAGAAGTACAAGGTCTACGACTCGACGCTCCCAGCCGGTCCCCCGGCCATGGACCTGATGCGCGAGGCGCTGGCGGGCATGGCCCGTTTCTACGGCAAAGCCCCCGCCCGCAAGGCAGGGGCCGCTGATGCGCCGGCGCGTGTGTGGAACACCAGGTCCGATTCCCTCAGATCACATCCAGCCTCTCCCCCGCCCGCAGACGCCGCCGCAGCTCCATGAGCCGCGCATCCAGGGCCTTCAACTCGTCGAGGTTGGCCCGCTCCTGCGCGCTCGGTTCGATGACCTTCTGCATGGCCCCGCCCGCGATCACGACGCGGCGGTCACCCATGAGGGCCAGGATGGGATCGTGGGTGGCCATCAGCACGATCTTCTCCTGGCGGACCAGGATATCCAGGGCCTGACGCCGGTCGATGCCGGCGTTCTCGATCTCGTCGATGAGCACCACCGGACTGGCGCTCAGCACGGCGGTGTCGGCGATCATCAGCGCCCGCGACTGCCCGCCCGAGAGGCTGGTCACCGGCGTGTCCATGGCGAAGGGCTCGCCGGCCAGCTCGTTGGCCCAGGACCAGATGCGCTCGATCTTCTCCGCCGGCTCGCTCGCCTGGCGGGACTCCGCGTGCAGGGTCAGGAACTCCCGCACCGACAGGTCCATGACGAAGTTCATGTTCTGGCTGAGCTGGGCCACCAGCCGCGGACCGGAGCCGAAACGCCACTCGTCCCCCGGGACCTCGCCGTTGATCAGCACGTGCCGCCCGGTGGGAGTGTCGCCGCGGGCCACCCACTCGATGTCGCCCAGCAGGCGGCTCTTGCCGCTGCCGGTGGGTCCGACGATGCAGATCACCTCGCCCACACGCACCGTCAGTTCGGCCAGCGGCTCGGGCGAGCCGTCCTTGGCCCGGCCGCCGCGGATGGTCAGCTCGCGGACCTCCTGCGATCCGGCGCCCAGGAAGGCCTCCATCTCGGCGACGAACGCGCCCAGGTCGATCAGCGCCTGTTCCGGCAGGACCGCCTCCAGGTCGGCCTGCGGCTCGTCCAACACCCCGGCCAAACCCCGTTCGGCGAGGAACTGCTCCACGAAGGGCCAGCGGCCCAGGACCGCCTCCACGGTCATCCCCGCAAACTGCACGCTCATGTCCTGTCCTCCCGGTCCGTGGCCGCGCCCGGCCCGCCGTCGGTCTTGGCACCGGTGGGCAGCTCCAGGTCCATCTTGCGCACGTTGCCCATCTGGTAGTCCGCCCCGATGCGGGTCTCGCCCAGGCAGTACGAACACAGGGCCGCGGGCATGGAGAAGCGCAGCCGCAGGCCCTCGACGGTGGCCGTCTCGGTGGTTCCCCGCCACAGGGTGCCCAGCTCGAAGCTGCCCTGCCCCGTGATGCCGTTGACATGCATGATGGCGGCCTTGGGGTTGACCATGCGCACCCGGGCGGCGAAGACCTCGCGCTCGGCCTGGCTGACGATGTCGCCCTTGGTGATCACCACCACGTCCGCGGCCTTGAGCATGGGGCCGATCTTGCGCGGGGCGTCGGTGCCGCTGAGGTTGTCGATGACGCACACCGCCAGCACCTCGCGGATGTGCGGGGAGCAGCGGTTGCACAGGCCGGCGCTCTCGCTGACCAGCACGTCCAGGCCCTCGGCCAGCCCCCACTGCACGCATTCCTCCACGTTGCTGACGAAGTAGTGGTCCGGGCACAGCGCCCCGGCCAGGCCCTTGCGCACCGCGATGCCCTGCTTGCGGTACAGGGCGTCGTCCTCGGTGGCCAGGCAGTCGAACTTCACCACGCCCACCTTGCGGCCCTCGCGCTGCAGGTGCTCCAGGGTCTTGATGATCACCGCGGTCTTGCCCACCGCCGGCGGTCCGCTGACGGTCACGAAACGCATGTCACGCCCCCGCCCGGTTGAAGATGTCCGCCACCCGGGGGATCAGCTCGCCCAGGTCGTTTTCCAGGATGAAGTCCCAGCCCAACCACAGGAACGGCGCGGGGTCGGGGACCCGGTTCGCCACCTCCGGGTGGCAGCTCGGGAACAGGCCGCGCAGGGCCAGGATCTCCCCCGCCTCGCGCGAGGCGAAGAACGCGGCGATCTTCCGGGCTTCGGGCCCGGCCTCCTTCTTCGTCAGCATGAAGATGGGACTGACCACCGCGCCCTCGGCGGGCCAGACGATCTCCGCGTTGGGATTGAGCTCGGCCATGCGGGTGAAGAAGTAGGGGATCACCGAAACCGTGGGTCCGTCCCCCTTGCGGGCCGCGAAACGGCCGGCCACCTGGCTGGGGTGCATGCCCTGCTGCAGGTTGCGGCCCAGGGCGGCCACCCCCGCGTCCCCGAACTCCTTCCAGACGGTCAGCAGGATGCCGTTGAACAGGTCGAAATCGCCCACCGGCAGGGCGATGCGTCCGGCGAAGCGTTCATCCAGGACCTCGGCCCAGGACCGGGGCGCCTCCTCGCCTGCGGCCAGCCGCGTCCGGTCCACCAGGAACACCGCCGGCACCACAGCGAGCATGGAGTAGAAGCCCTGCGGATCCTTCAGGTCATAGTCGGCGAACAGGGGATTGACCCCATCCCAGGAGCGGTCGGCGAACACCCCCTGGTCGCGGAAACGGGCCATGTTGCGGCGGTCGAAAAAGGCCTCGAAACCGGCGGACAGGAAGATGTCCGGCAGGTCGTCCGCGTCGCTGATTCCCTGCAGGGCCCTGTCCAGCACGTCGGCGCCCACCGAGGCGGCCACCAGGTTCACGCCCACGGTGCGGCCGGACTCGGACTCCACCTCGCGGCAGACTCGGTCGCAGGCCTCCAGCAGCGGAATGCGCACCGGGCACGGCAACAGGCCGGCCACCCGGATATCCCCCGTGGACGGGAAGACGCCCGGCTGCTCGGCCATTTCCAGGGTCACGTCGGCGCGCGCGGCGGCCTGCCGGGCGGCGTCTTCCAGCAGGCTCTTCAGCGTGGCCAGGTCCTTGCCCTTCATCTGCGCGGCCTGGGCCAGGGTCACCATCTTCCCGTGGGAGGCACGTTTCTGCTCGTCGCCCACGTGCTCGTACCCGTTGGCCACGAACACGGGGATGGTCTCCGGGTGCCGGTCGGTGATCTCGAACAGGGTCATCTCGGGGGTGATGATCACTTCGGGTGTGCTCATGCCCGGTCCTTTCGCCAACATGGGGGAGTAAAAAGGTATTTTTGTCTAATTTATGGTTTCCCAATCCACTGGCAAGGGAATTCAGCGGATGATCCAGTGGCGAACATCCTGGGTGGACAGGAATTCTTCCGCCTTCTCCCCTTCCAGCATGGCCAGGGTCGCCAGCAAGCCCGCCGAGGTGCAGGAATCAGCCAGGACGGTCACCGAACGCGGGGCGCCCGGTACGGGCCAACCGGTCGTCGGATCGAGGATGTGGCCGTAACGGACCCCATCACGCAGGACGTACCTGCGGGCGTCACCGCTGGTGGCGAGACCTCCCCCCTGCAGCTCCAACTCCAGGGAGGGAACCCCGTCAAGACCCGGTCGTTCCACACCGACCCGCCAGGGCCGGGCCTTGCGCCGGGCTCCCATGACCCGCAGATCACCACCGAAGTTGACCAGCAACCCCGCGGGCGAACCGGGCCGCGCCGTCAGCATGGAGAGCACCAGGTTCGCCACCCGGTCCACCGCATACTCCTTGCCGATGCCTCCCAAGTCTATCTCCATACCTGCAGGCAGCCGCAGGACCGGGCGCCTCCAGTCCACCTTGTGCCATCCCACCATAGGCAACAGGGCGCGGACGTCTTCACGCTTCGGGATCCTGTTTCCGCCGTCGAACGTCCAGACACGGCGCAGGATCCCGCTGGTGATATCGAAGCGTCCCTGCGACAGAACATGGCACCGGGACGCGAAATCGAGCAGGGACGCGGTTTCCTCGTCCACGGTAACCGGAAGCCCGCCCGCAGTATTGATGCGATGGATGATGTTGTCCGGGCGGTAACGACTCAGCAACGCCTCGATCCGGCGTGTTTCGGCCACGGCGGCCTCGCCCAGGTAACGCAGCGCACTCTCCGTGTCCCCCGGCCGGGAATCCACCAGAATCTCGCAGGGGCTGGCCATGGCCGCGAACGTGATACGCCAGCAATCCGGTCCCCGTACCAGGGCAAAGGAATCATCCCCCACCGATAGCTCCCGGGTCGAAGGACCAACCCACCTGGAAGATGTAGGCGTCCACTGCGGGGAACAGGTCCAGTGTGCGCAATTGGCCCACAGGTATCGTGTCGCCCGCGGAGAAGGTCTGGCGGTAATACTCCGCGCGCAGGGTCAAGGTATTACCCGACGCCAGGACCCGGCCGAATTCAAGTCCCAGGGTCAGGCCATGCATGTCACCGAGACGATAGTCGGCCGAGGCCGCATCGGGCAGGGGTTCGCCTTCCAGCAGGAATCGCCGGTAAAAATCCGCCCGATCCTGCCGGTAGATCCTGACATGGGGCTGGACATACTGCCTGGCGCCCAGTTGCTTCCGGTAACGCACATCGAAGGTGTGGGAGGATATCCCCCAATCATCCTGGTAATACCGATAGGACAGACGGGCCGAGTCGTCCCCCAGGCTGCGGACAAGTTCACCATAAACCATGTCCTTGTCGCGGGCCCCTGGCCGGTTCTCGTAGATGTAATCCGTCGGCGCGCCGGTGACCGGATCCACCTGGCTGAGGATCTTGTAGGGGTCGTTCTGGTAACCCCTGACCCGGCTGTGGGTGTAATTGGCCGCGAATACCGTCCGCCTGTCGATCACCTGGGTCAGGCCGAAGGTCAGGTCCAGGGTCGTCTTGGTGCCGTCGCCCGCCAGGCGGGGCTGCAGGCCCCCCGGCGGCGCCATGGCGGCCAGGGGAACCGGGCGCCCTCCTTCCGGGGCGACCGCATCACGAAAATAGGCCGATCGCAGCGAGAGGGTCGTGTTTTTCCGGTTGAGGTCCCGGGTCAGTGAGGTATTGGCTCCCAGGGAGGTGTAGTCATGCTCCCCCGACCCGTACAGGCCGAGCCCCCATGTGGTCAGCCGGTTCAGCGGCATCGAACCGTTGACCGCAAGAGCGCCCCGGGTGTCCTTGAAGGTATCGTCAAGCGGGGTCGTTCCGCTGTCGGCCTTGTAGACTCCCATGCCCGAAGGCCGGGTGAACGTCTGCACGCCAAGCGACGGTGTCGCCCCGTTGGCCGACGCGCCGGTCAGGGTGTCGAAGACGAAGTGCACTCCGATGGTCTTGCCATCATCCAGGACATGATTCCCCTCCACGATGCCCTCCACCGCCGAAACCCGCCCCGGCTCGGTATAGCCGAGCACGGCGGTGTTGATCTCGGTGGTCGCGGTAGGATTGCAAAAAAAACCCAGCAGGCCGCAGGCCGCCGCCAGGGCCTTGCCCAGTTTTCCTTCTCCTCCCTTAATTGCAGCCACATCCGCCCCCCGCCGTTCCCAGGCCGCCCGTGGACCCTTCCTTGCTGAAATAGATGTGCTCGTCAAGCGCGGTGACAACGGGATCGGGATCCACCTGCATGCCCGGGCGGGCCAGGATATCCCGTTCCCAGGGTTGGACACCCATGCCCGAACACCCGGACAGGGCGGTCATCGCCCACGCCAGGAGGATACCGGTCAGGATTCCGACCACCACTTTCCCACCACCGGATACCGGTTCATGTCCCATCATTCACTCCTCGAGGCCAGCAGGTTCCTGATCTCCCGTTCCCGCGCGTCTTCTTCCGCAGGCAAGAAACCGATGTGCCGCGCAACCACCTTTCCCTGGCGATCGATCAGGATGGATGTCGGCATCCCTTCCAGCTTGAACTGTTCCGCCAGCTTGCCCTCCGGATCGACCACCCGGACGGGTCCGCCCTTCAGTGTGGCCAGCATTGCCCGCGCCATTTCCGTATCCCGGTCCAGGTTCACCGGAACGACGACCAGCCCGTCCTTCCCGTAGAGTCTCTGCAAACGGTACAGCCAGGGAAGGGACTTCTTGCAGGGCCCGCACCAGGAGGCCCAGAAATCCAGCAGCACGACCCGCCCCCTGTAGTTCTCCAGGTGGAAATCATCAGCCTGGATGAGGTTCGCCCCCTCCGTCCCCGGGCCGGATTCCGCAGGGGCGGCAGAAACGGGGCGCCCCCCAAGGAGAAGACATGACGTCAGAAGCAGGATGGGGATGGTTAACGGGATGCGACGCATGAGCATGGGTCTTACTGCTCCATCTCGGGCAAGGGGTCGGTCGGCGTGGTTCAGGGGGATCAATGGCATCAGTCCCACATGCTGGAAACGCGAAGCGATCCGGCGATGCGGATAATCATGTTACACCCATACCAAGAGGGTTGTTCCAGTCTTTTTTCTTTCTTCAGGAAAAAACCATGTGCGCCGCGACCAGGGCCGCCCCCAGGACCAGTCCGAACCAGCCCACCGCCCGGTTGTCCACCCGCCACAGTCCCGTCGCGGGGAGCAGGCCGCGGGACAACCAGGTGGGCACGGCCACGATGAAGAACGACAGCAGGATGGCCGCGGTGGTCAGGATCAGGTACGGGGTCCCGGCCAGGCCCAGGTTGAGCGCGATGGTCACCGGCAGGGTGGCCAGGAAGGCCGCCCACACCAGCCTGCGGTCCGGATCGCGCAGGAACACCGCCGCGCTGATCAGCACCACGAAACCGTTCTTGATGAAGTAGCTGGCCTTCTTGAACAGCGGGTCGAGGGGGAAGGAGGGGTTGTCCAGCTTGATGTACGTGAACACGAACCCGAACAGGATGCCGATAACCAGCACCACCAGGATCGTGCGGCGGCCCATGGCTACCACCTGCTGTTCGCTGGCCCGCGGATTGATGCGCCGCCGGTAGAAGTCGATGGACCACAGGGTGGAGATGGAGTTGAAGATGGAATCGACGCTGCTCATCAGCGAGGCGAACAGGCCGCACAGCACCAGCCCCCGCACCCCCGGCGAGAGCAGCAGGTTCACCAGCTTCAGGTACGCCTGGTCCGGGTCGGCCAACTGCTCGCCATTCCTGAGGATCACCACCAGGGCGATGCCCGGCAGCACCAGCATGGCCGCGGTGACGAACTTGAACACCCCACCCACCAGCAGGCCCACCTGGGCGTCGCGCAGGCTCCGCGCGGCCAGGGAGCGCTGCAGGATCACCTGGTTGCACCCCCAGTACTGCAGGTTCAGCAGCAGCATGGCGCTGATGCCCAGCCAGGGCAGCTGCGGATGCGAGTTGGGCAGGTGCAGGTGCATCTTGTCCGGCGCCAGGGCGAACAGCGCCCCGATCCCGCCGGCCCGGTGGACCGCCAGGAACATCAGCGTCAGCCCCCCGCCGAGCAGCAGCACGAACTGCACGATGTCCGTACGCACCACCGCGCCGAGCCCGCCGGACCGGGTGTAGAGGGCCGAGATCCCGCCCAGCAGCACGATCATCACCGCGATGCGCAGCGCGGGCGTGCCGCCGACGGCGGCCTGCAGCGCGTCGCCGTACAGGACCTCCAGCGCGTAGCCGCCCCAGAACAGGGTGCCGCCCAGGTAGAGCGTCCCGTACAGGAACATGGTCAGCAGGGAGTAGGTCGCCGCCACGCGCGGCCCGAACTTGGTCTCGAAATACTGGGTGATGGTCACCACTCCGGCGCGCAGGTACAGCGGCACGAAGACGAAGGCGGCCAGCAACAGGCCGAACACCGCGTTCAGCTCGAAATTGGCCTGGGCCAGACCGAAGGCATAGGACGCCCCGATGACGGCCAGGAAGTGGCCGGCGTGCAGGTTCGTGGCGATGGTCGAAGCGGCCACCGAGTACCACCGCAGGCTGCGCCCGGCGGCGAAGTACTCGTCGATGCCCGCATCCGGACGCAGGCGCGACCGCAGGGCGGCGACGAGCACCGCAACGAAGTAGGCCAGGATGATCAGGACATCGAGCAAGCCGGGACCTATTTCTGGAACTCGATATCGCCCATGCTGGCGCGCCTGCTGATATGCAGCACCGGCAGGGGGCTCTCGCGGTCCGGCGCCGCAAGGGACGGGGTCGCGGTTGTCGCCCCGTCCACCTCGACATCCGCCGGCAGGGTCACGGCCATACCGCCCATGCGGATGGCGAAGGACGCCCGGCAATCCCGGCGCCAATCGCCGGTCAGGTCGATGTCGCCGCCGCCCAGGCGCCAACGCACATCCAGGACGGCGGGGCTGGCGTTGCCCAGGTGGTCGGCCTCCAGCCCCCCCATGGAGCCTTCCAGGACCAGCTCCGCCATGGGTTCGCGCAGGGGCTCGGCGAAGGAGATCGAGAAGCCGCCCTTGTTGCAGTGCAGGTCGGCCCCGCGCAACCACAACCCGCCCAGTTCCATCTCGGCGCCGCCCATGGCGATGTCCGCCTTCAGGACCAGGGGGACGTCCCGCGGCAACGTCAGCTCGACCTGCGGCTGGTTGCCTTTCATGAACACGCCGCGGAACATGGCCTGCAGACCGTTCAGGTGGCGGTGGAACTCCAGGGTGTAGACCCAGCTGGAGTCCGGCTCGATGCTGAAGTTCTCGCTGATGGTGTAGGCCGCGGCGTCGAAGCGGGCCCGCGCGGCCAGGCCCGCTCCCGCGGAGTCCGGAACGACGGTGAAGCCGCCGTGGGACATCTTCATGACCACCATGCCGGGGCGGCTGCGCCAGTCGAAACCCGAAGCTGTCAGCGGCGATTCGGCGGCCGGTCCCGCGGCCCCCGCCTCCAGGACACGCTCCTGGATATCCTTGTGGGTGGAACTGATCCACCCGACCAGGACCAGGAGCCCGGTGATCACCAGGCCAACCAGCAGGACACCCAGGCACCCCATGCATCCGGTCTTGAAACAACCCCGGTTCTCGCTCATGCGTGTCCTCTTTTCCTCATCAGGCGACCTTCAGGAAACGGGCACCAAGCCAGGCGAACACCGCGCCGAACACCGTCAGCACGGCCATGGGAAGCAGGACGCCTTCCAGTCCCCTGCCGAAAGTCACCACCGCGTGCAGGGCCTTCATGGCCCAGAAGGTGGGGAAGAACCCGCCGAGGATCTGCGCCCCGCGGGGCATGATCTCCAGGGGCCACCAGCAGCCGCCCAGGGCGGCGAAGACCATGCCCACCAGCCAGCCCAGGCTTTCGGCCTGCTGGGTGGTGCGGAACAGCCCCCCCAGCAGCAGGGTCACGCCCGCCACCGCGAAAGCGTACGGCACCAGGGCCAGGATGACCAACCCGAACCCGGGACCCCAGGAAAAATCGATGCCGAACAGCCCCAGGGCCCCGATGGCCTGTCCGGCCGCCATCAGCACCATCGCCTGCACCAAGGCCACCAGGCCCAGGTGCAGCAGCTTGCCGGCGATGATCTCGCCGCGGCTGAAGGTCGTGGCCCCCAGGCGGGCCAGGGTGCCGCCCAGCTTCTCCCGCGTCAGCGACTCGGCGCCCCCGATGGCCACGGTCATGACCATGAACATGGCCAGCATGCCGGGCACCGACTGGCCGGAGCCCGAAGGCACGGGACGGCCGCTGCCGGCGAACTCCTGCGCCACGGTGATCCGCTGCGGCTCGGCGATGAGGTCCAGCAGGGCCCGCTCGTCCTCCGGGGACACCCCCGCGGCCCCCGCGCCGGGCGCGGGAAAACCGTCCCAACGCGCCAGGGCGCCGAGGAAGCGGGCCTGCGCCTGCCGCAGCCGCACCTCGGCCGCGGCGTCGTATTGCAGGTTGCTGTCGGACTTCTTGACCAGGGTCACATCCTGCGGCCGCCGGGCGAGAATCGAGTCGGTGAAGGCCACGGGGATGGTCAGACGGCGGATGTAGTCCGTGGTGTCGGCCACCGCCGGTTCGACCATGGTCACGTTGAACTTTCCGGTGCGCAGCTGCTCGGTGAAGGCCCGGGACAGGAAGCCTCCGTCGCGGTCCACGACCTGCAGCGAGATCCTCACGTCCGCCGGACCGCTCCCCTTGAGGACCACGCTGAAGAACAGCATGAACATCACCGGCATGACGAACATGAAGAAGAAATTCTCCCGCTGGATCAGGAAGAGCCGGGAGTCGTGGAGGGCCAGGTGCAGGATCCGTCTCATGCTCCCGCCTCCCGGAAGCGGCGCGTCAGCAGGGCGCCCGCCAGGACCGCCAGCATCACGCCCGCACCGGCCAGCACCAGGAGGTTGACCGCCACCGCGCCGAGCCCCGCTCCCTCGTACATCACCCTGGTCAGGCCGTCGATGGCCCAGAAATTCAGGGTGAAGTCCGACACCGCGCGCATGCCGCCCGGAAGCTGGGACAGGGGCACCATGCTGCCGCCCAGGGCGCTCATGCCCATGACGATGAGCCAGGACAGGATGCCCGCCTGCTTCTCGTTGCGCGACAGGCCCACGATCACGGCCACCACGGCGCAGGCCGCGAGGTTGAAGGCCAGCAGGAGCAGCACCGCGGCCTCCGGGTGCGCCGGCGACGCGATCCAACCCAGGACCAACCCGCAGACCGCGAGGATCGTCATGACCAGGAGTCCCAGGACCACGCTGAACAGGAACTTGGCCGTCATGATCCGCCACACCGGCTGCGGGGCGACGAACTGGCGCCTCAGCATGCCGCTGTTCTGCTCCTCGAACAGGTCGGTCACCGAGCGGACGGCCACGAAGAGCAGAGCCATCAGGGAGGTCATCACCAGGACGTAGCCGAAGATGTCCCCCGCGCCGAAGCCCCCGTCGTCCGCGTCGGCCTTCTCCTTGGCGCTGCCCACTCCCACCAGAGGTGGAAAGAGCACGTCCTGGACCGCATCCATGCGGTCGGTGATGCGGGAAGCCAGGGCGCCCACCCTGGCCGCGGGCGGGATCTCCTCGGCCTCGATCAGGCTCTTCAGCTCGCCCAGCTCCCCGCCCAGCAGGCGCGAGCCCAGGTCCAGCCAGGCGGCCACCAGCTCGGCGCCCTGCACGACGATCTCCGGCTTGATGCCCTCGGACGGGTTGCGCATCACCCGCAGCTCGGAAGGCTTGCCGTCCAGGATGGCGTCGGTGAAGCCCGCGGGGATGGTGAGCAGGGCGCTGGCCTTGCCCTTCTCCATGAGGGCGCGGCCTTCCTCCCCCACCTCCCGGGCGCGCAGGTAGCCCTCGCTCTGCGGCGAGGAAAGGCCGCCCACCAAGGCC
>JALUJS010000228.1 GCA_027056825.1 Candidatus Krumholzibacteriia bacterium
GGATGCACCGGCCCGTCATTTCCTCGGGCTGGGGGATCCCCAACAGGCCCAGGATCGTGGGGGCGATGTCGGCCAGGCCCCAGTCGCGGTCCTCGAGGGCGTCCAGGCGGCCCTCGAGATGGGGGGCGGCCACCACGAAGGGCACGGGATTGAGGGAGTGCTGGGTCAAGGGTGCGCCGTCGGGTCCGATCATCTCGTCGCAGTTGCCGTGGTCGGCGGTGACGAGCCAGGTGGCGCCGGCGGCCAGGCTGGGGGGCATGATCTCCGCCAGCAGGCGGTCCAGGGTGGCGAAAGCCTTCACCGCGGCGTCGTAGTTGCCCGTGTGCCCCACCATGTCACCGTTGGCGAAGTTGACCACGATGACATCGTGCTCGCCCGCGGCGCAGGCGGTGGCCACGCCGGCGGCCACTTCCGGGGCGCTCATCTCCGGCTGCAGGTCGTAGGTGGCCACCTTGGGCGAGGGTACCAGGCGGCGGTCCTCCAGGGGGAAGGGCTCTTCCCGGCCGCCGTTGAAGAAATAGGTGACGTGGGCGTACTTCTCGGTCTCGGCGGTCCGCAGGTTGCGCAGCCCCTCGCGGGCGAACACCTCGGCCAGGCCGTTGCGGGGCTGGACGGGGCGGAACATCACCGGCAGGTCCATGGTTTCGTCGTAGGGCGTCATGCAGAGGTAGGCCACGCGCGGACGGTCGGGCACGGGGAAGCCGTCGAAGCCGGGCTGGTTGAAGGCCCAGGTCAGCTCGCGGGCCCGGTCCGCACGGAAATTCCAGAAGAACACGCCGTCCCCGTCCCTGACCACGGCCACGGGTTCGCCGCGGTCATCGGTGATGACAGTGGGCTCGATGAACTCGTCGGTGACATCGGCGGCGTAGGAGGCCTTGACGGCGGCCACCGGGTCGGTGGCCTCCACACCCTGGCCGCGCACCAGCATGGCCCAGGCTTTTTCCACCCGGTCCCAGCGCTTGTCCCGGTCCATGGCCCAGTAGCGTCCGCACACCGAGGCGATGCGGCCGGCCCCGATCCGGTCCAGGTTCGCCTGCAGCTCCTCGAGGTATCCGGCCCCGGCGTGGGGATCGGTGTCGCGCCCGTCCATGAAGGCGTGGATGAAGATGTCCGGGATTCCCGCCTGCCTGGCTTCGCGCACGATGCCCAGCAGATGATCGGTATGGCTGTGGACGCCGCCGGGGGAGACCAGGCCCAGCAGGTGCAGCCTGCCGCCGCCGCTGCGCACCTTCTCCACGAACGGCGCCCAGGCTTCGGCGGACGCGAACTCTCCGTTGGTGAAACTGTTGCCGATGCGGACCAGCTCCTGGGGAATGACCCGGCCGGCGCCGATGGTCAGATGCCCCACCTCGCTGTTGCCCATCTGACCTTCCGGCAGGCCCACCGCGGGGCCGCCCGGCTCGAGGGTCGTGTGAGGGAAACGCGCGAAAAGGGAATCGTAGAAGGCGGGGTGGGCGCCCATGACGGCGTTGCCGCGGTCGGCGCCGGGACCGGTGCGGTAGCCGACGCCGTCGAGGATGCACAGAACCAGCCGGGTTTGCTTCGCCTTACTCATGATCGGACACGTTTCCTTCCTCACCGGCCAGGGGCCAGGTCTGGATCTCGGTTTCATCAAGGGCCATGAGGATCAACCGGTCCCCACGATAAACATCCCGCTCCGGATCCGCCTCCATCCCGGCCGCGCGCCGGATCCGGAAACCCGACCCCGGGTGGAGGATGGCACGGGTCAGTTCCCGGCCGTCGGGCAGGATCTCGCTGACGCGCAGCAAACCCCTGCGGACACGCACGGCCTGGGGCGCGTGCGGATGCAGAAGCCGGCAGGCGGCCAGGGTGACGCTCCGGGGGGCGCGGTCGTCCGTTTCGTCCGGCGCCTGGTCACGGGTCCGTTCGAGGGTAAGAAGTTCCATGGCATGAGAGTGTAGTCCCCGGGCCCGCAAATGCAAACCCGCAACCGGCTCGGGATCCGGGCGAGTCAAAAATCCGACAAAAAGCCCCATGTTTATGCTGGCGATACAAACCCCACCCTATTAGTATGGTATTTGCTTTTCATGATCATCTGGATCCGTTACGGTGGGTCGAGAATGTGGTGGTTGGAGATAAGGTGTTGAAATGAAATATTTTGGTATTCAGGAAGCAGGGCGCCGGAGCGTGCTGCTCCCGGTTTTGGCGCTGGCCGTGCTGCTGGTTCCGGCCTTCGCCGGGGCCCAGAAGACCGCCGGGCTCGGGGACGTGGCGGAGTTCGAGGAGCACCTGGGCGGGTTGATTCCCGCGGACCTGACCCTGCTTGACGAGACGGGGCAGCCGGTGACCATGGGGGAGTTCCTGGACAAG
This sequence comes from Candidatus Krumholzibacteriia bacterium, assembly GCA_027056825.1. GTDB lineage: Bacteria > Krumholzibacteriota > Krumholzibacteriia > LZORAL124-64-63 > LZORAL124-64-63 > JAHJTW01. The sequence continues at coordinate 2,332 of JALUJS010000228.1, forward strand.
CCCACCATCCTGTCCCTGGTCTACTACGACTGTCCGGGGATCTGTACGCCGCTGCTCAACGAGGTGGCCGACGTGCTGGGCAAGAGCACCCTGGACCCCGCCAAGCAGCCCTTCCAGTTGCTGACCGTGAGTTTCGAGCCCCACGACACCTGGGAAATGGCCGCAGCCAAGCGGGCCAACTACCTCAAGCTGGTCGGCCGGGACCTGCCGCCGGAAACCTGGCGCTTCTTCACCGGCGACCAGGCCAACATCGACCGCCTGACCGAGGCGGTGGGTTTCCGCTACAAGCGCGCCGGCCAGGAGTACACCCACCCCGGCGGCATCATGATGATCGCCCCGGGCGGGAAGATCGTCCGCTACCTCTACGGGACCCAGTATCTGCCCTTCGATTTCGAGATGGGCGTGTACGAGGCGGCCAAGGGCACGGTCCAGCCCACCACCGCGCGCCTGCTCAACTTCTGCTTCAGCTACGATCCCCAGGGCCGCACCTACGTGTTCAACCTGGCCAAGGTGATCGGCAGCGTCATGCTCGTCTCGGTGATCTTCTTCGCCATCTTCCTGTATTTCAGCACCCGCAGGATCCGCGGGAGAAAGGCTCACGCCCATGGCAGGACCTGACGCCGGCGCCGCTGCGATCGGCAGCCCAGCCTTCGGCACCACCGGCCGCTACATAGACACCCACCCCGGCTCCAGGGGGCTGTGGGGATGGCTGACCACGGTTGACCACAAGAAGATCGGCCTGATGTACGCCGCGGCCATGTTCACCTTCTTCCTGGTGGGCATGACCCTGGGTCTGCTGATCCGCCTGGAACTGCTGGAGCCCGGCACCCAGTTCATCAGCGCACGGACCTACAACTCGGTGTTCACCCTGCACGGTGTGATCATGATCTTCCTGTTCATCGTGCCGGGCATTCCCGCCATCCTGGGCAACTTCATCCTGCCCCTGCAGCTCGGCGCGGACGACGTGGCCTTCCCCCGCCTGAACCTGCTGAGCTGGTACGTGTACATGGTCGGTGCGGTGATGGCCATCGTGTCGCTCTTTACCAACGGGGGAACGCCTGACACCGGTTGGACCTTTTACGCGCCCTACGCCGTGACCACGGACACCAACGTGTCCCTGGCGGTGATGGCGGCCTTCGTGCTGGGCTTCAGCTCGATCCTCACGGGGATGAACTTCATCACCACCATCCACCGCCTGCGCGCCCCGGGCATGGGCTTCTTCCGGATGCCGCTGTTCTGCTGGGGGCTGTACGCCACCAGCTGGATCCAGATCATCGCCACGCCGGTGGTGGGCATCACCCTGGTGCTCCTGTTCCTGGAGCGCACCCTGGGGCTGGGCTTCTTCGACCCCTCGCGCGGGGGCGACCCGATCCTGTACCAGCACCTGTTCTGGATCTACTCCCACCCTGTGGTCTACGTGATGATCCTGCCGGCCATGGGCATCATCTCGGAGATCCTGCCGGCCTTCGCGCGGCGGACCATTTTCG
>JALUJS010000229.1 GCA_027056825.1 Candidatus Krumholzibacteriia bacterium
CCCGTCGCCGCTGAGGCACAGGATGTTGCTGTCGTTGTGACGCCGGGTGGTGTCGGCCTGTTCCGGGGTGAAACACAGGGAGGCCCGCACCCCGGCCACCTTGTTGGCCGCGATGCTCATGCCGATACCCGAACCGCAGATCAGGATGCCGAAGTCCGCCCGGCCATCGGCCACCATCCCGGCCACCGGCAGGGCGGCGTCTGGATAATCCGCCGACTCGGTGGAATGGCATCCGCAATCGATCATCTCGATGCCGCGCACGGCAAGGTGTTCCCGGATCAATTCCTTGTGGGGATAGCCCCTGTGGTCCGAACCGATGGCGATGCGCATGCCCCGGAGCCTCCGTCGCTAACCAGCATGATTGAATCGCTGCGCGATCCCGCAAGGGGATTCAATAATGCGGGCTACAAAAATGATGTAACTTCCCGCAAATGACAAAATTAGACGGCCCGAGGGGCACCGTCAAGGGGCCCCTTCCCCAAGGCAGGGAAAAGGCAGGGGCCCTTCCCGCAGGACACGGGGCACCTTGTCCGCCAGATCGACCAGGCAGCTCGCCGCACCGACGCCGCCTGCATCCGGCGGAGACCAGCTGCCGTCCACGAGGTCGCCATAAGCCGCCTCGGCACAGGCCAGGTCCAGGCAGGGCTCCTCCCCCGTACGGTTGACGCTGGTGGACACCAGGGGAAAACCCGCCGCCGTGATCAGGGCGCGAAGTTCCTCCGCCGCGGGCACCCGCACCGCCAGCGTGCCGGCCGGCGCGGCCACGCACGGGGCCGTCCCGGATCCTCCGGGCAGGATCAGGGTGAAGGGACCCGGCCAGCAGCGCCGGCAGATCCCCTCCCGCCATGGTTCCAGCGGCGCCAGCACCCCGCGTGCCTGGTCCAGGGACGCGGCCAGCACCAGCAGCGGCTTGCCCGCCGCCCGGCCCTTGATGAGGCGAATGCGCTCCACGGCCCGGGGACGATCGGCCCGCGCATGCAGGCCGGGCAGGGTATCGGTGGCCAGGATGAGGACGCCGCCGCAGCGCAAGGCCGCGGCGGCGTCAGGGAGGTTCAGGCGACGGCAGGCCATATCATCGCCCGCCGCGGGCCATCTCCCGGCGGTGGTCGGCCACGGCCGCGGCGACCCTGCGGTCGCTCAGGGCGATGATGCGCGCGGCCAGCACCGCGGCGTTGCGGGCCCCGGCGCTGCCGATAGCCACGGTGGCGACCGGCACCCCCGGCGGCATCTGCACCATGGAGACCATGGCGTCCATGCCCGCCAGGGCGCCCGCGGCCACCGGTACCCCGATGACCGGCTTGGCCGTCAGGGAGGCGACCACGCCCGGCAGGGCGGCCGCCATCCCGGCCACCGCGATGAAGACCTCCGTGCCCCCCTTGTCCGCGGCCTGCACGATGCGGTGCAGCTTGCGGGGTTGCCGGTGGGCCGAGGCGATGTGGGTCTCGTGGGACAGGCCGAAGCGTTCCAAGAGAGGCAGGGCCTTCTCGAGCACCGGCAGGTCGCTGGGGCTGCCCAACAGGATCAACACGCGGGGCGATTTCCTGTCTTTCACTTGTTCCTTGTCCTTTCCGGGGCCGCGATGTCGCGCCGATAGGTCAGCCCCTCGAAGTGGATCCCGTCCATGATGGCGTAGGCCGTGGCCCGCGCGTCCTCCAGGGAGGTTCCGGTGCCCACGGCGCCCAGCACCCGCCCGCCCGCGGTCACCAGGCCGTTCTTTTCCATCCGGGTGCCCGCGTGGATGATCCAGCCCCCGGCCGGAATCCGGTCGGGAAGCTCGATGGCCTTGCCCTTGATATAGGGGCCGGGATAGCCGTCGGAGGCGGCCACCACCACCACGGCTCTGCGGTCCCAATCCGTCAAACCGCCGCCGGTCCAGCCGGCCGGGCCGTCGGCTTCGGCCCGCGGGGCACCCTGCAGGTGGCGGCCGAGCTGGCCCGTGGCCGTGGTCCAGCACAGATCCAGGAAATCGCCCTGGTACAGCGGCAGCACGACCTGCGTCTCCGGATCCCCGAAGCGGCAGTTGAACTCCAGGACCTGCGGCCCCGACCCAGTCAACATCAGGCCGGCGTAGAGCACCCCCCGGTAGGGGATGTCCCGCCGGCGCAGCTCCGCCAGCACAGGCAGGACGATGCGCGTGTCGATCTCCGCGTGCAGGCCCGCGGGCAGGTCCACAGGGGCGAAGGCGCCCATGCCGCCGGTGTTGGGTCCCTCGTCCCCCTCGCCGATGCGCTTATGGTCGCGGCTGGGGGCAAGCAGGCAGTAGTCCTGTCCGTCGGTGACGATGAGCACCGAGAGCTCCACACCGAACAGGCATTCCTCCATCAGTATGCGCAGGCCCGACTGCCCAAAGGCCTGGTCCTGCAGGCAGAGCCGGATGTGGGCCTCGGCCTCGTCGCGGGTGGAGCACACCGCCACCCCTTTGCCCTGCGCGGCGCCGCAGGCTTTGATCACCACCGGCGGATCGACCTTGTCCAGATGCTTGAGGGCCGCGTCCATGGAGCTGAAGGCGTGGTAGTGGGGCGTGGGCACACCTGCGGTGTCCAGGACCTCCTTGGCGAACTCCTTGTCCCCCTCCAGGCGGGCGCCCATGGCGCCGGGGCCGAAGACCGCCAGGCCCTCGCGACGCAGATCGTCGGCCACGCCTGCGATAAGGGGATCCTCCGGACCCACCACGACCAGTTCGATGCCTTCCTGCCGGCAGAAAGCCGCCAGGCGGGATCCGTCGCCCGGGTCGAGATCGACGTTGGTTCCATGCTGAGCCGTGCCGGGATTGCCGGGACAGGCGTACAGGACCGGCTGGCGTTCCGATGCGGCCAGTTTGCGCATGAGAGCGTGTTCACGGCCTCCGGATCCGATGACAAGGACTTTCATCTGCGTTCAACTTTCTCTGCGGTGAAGGGCGATCGCCGCCGGTTGCCGGTATGGTAACCTCATCGACTCCCGGAGCCAACCCGGGAATACAGGCCGCGGAACGACGGAGGAATCAGGCGGGGAGAATGCGGGTACCGGCCTGCCCGGCGATGGCAGCGGTCAGCTTTTCCGGGGAGGTGATGATGACCTCGCGGCCGCCACTTTCCAGGAAGGAGAGGGCGGACTCGATCTTGGGCCCCATGCTGCCGGCGGGAAATTCGCCGTCGCCGAGCATCTCGGCGGCGCGCCCGGCCGGCAAAACCGGCAAGGCCTCCTGCCGGTCGGTCCCGAAGCCGGCGTACACCACGTCCACCTGGGTGATGATCACCAGGGTGTCGGCCCCGATGAGCCGGCCGAGCAGGGCGCTGGCCCGATCCTTGTCGATGACCGCGTCGATTCCCTGCAGGTGCCCCTGCGCGTCCCTGATGACAGGAACCCCGCCGCCGCCGGTGGCGATGGTCAGCACGCCGGCGTCCACCAGGGTGCGGATGGCCTCCCACTCGACGACTTCGACGGGCCGCGGGCTGGGCACCACCCGGCGCCAGCCGCGGCCGGCGTCGTGCACCACCGTCCACCCGTTCTCCTGCTCCAGGGCCCGGGCCTGCTGCTCGTCGTAGAAGGGGCCGATGGGCTTGGTGGGATGGGCGAAGGCGGGGTCGTCGCGGTCCACGAGCACCTGGGTGACGACCGTGGCCACGGGCATGTCCAGCCCCTCGTCCAGCAGGGCATTGTGCAGGGCCTGCTGGATCATGAAGCCCAGCCCGCCCTGGCTGTCGGCACCGCATACGAACATGGGCATGTCGGGAATCCCGTGCAGGGCCTGGCCGGCGTCGTTGCGCAGCACGATGTTGCCGACCACCGGACCGTTGCCGTGGGTCATGACC
>JALUJS010000230.1 GCA_027056825.1 Candidatus Krumholzibacteriia bacterium
GCGGCGTGTCGCCGGCCAGGAAGGCGGTGGGGGCATGGCATCCGTTGCACCCATGGCGCACGCCGGCCACTTTCGCATCCTTGTCCGCATGGGGCACGGCCAATCGGAAGTATTCGATCTCGTCCCAGTGGTGGGTGTAGGCCTGGGCCATCATGGACTGGTTCCACTGCTGGTATATGTTGTCGTGGCAGGTGGAACAGGTCCGGGGCTTTTCATAGTCGTCATAGGACCGCGTGCCGTGGGCGGTGTCCCCGGCTGGCTGGCCATTGACCGCGGATGCCAATCCCAGGCATCCGAACAGCACCAAGACCGTCAGAAATCTCATAGCTTTCTCCTCGGTTATAAGTGGCCTCCCCTCGTCCGAAGTGAACCCCATTCCAGGCACCGAAGGCAAGCGCGGAGTTCAGTCGCGGTTATTGAAAATCCCCGCCACCCCCGCGATGATCAACAGCGCTCCGGCCAGGGTGTAGCCGGTGATCTGTTCGCGCAGGATCAGCCAGCCGAGGAACACGGCGATGACCGGGTTGGCGTAGGCGTAGGTGGAGACCACCGCCGCCGGCAGCAGGCGCAGGGTGCTCATGTAGCTGGTGAACGCGATCACCGAGCCGAACAGGACCAGGTAGCCCCAGGCCAGCCAGGCCTCGCCCGTGGGGGTGGGTAGGGGTTCGGACCGCAGCAGAACCAGCACGGCGAAACCCAGGGCGCCGCACAGCTGCTGCCAGCCGCTGATCACGCGGATCGAAAGGTCCGGCTTGCGGCGCTGGAACCACACCGAACCGATGGCCCAGAACAGAGGGGCGGCCAGCAGGGCGGCCACGGCCATCAGGTCTGCCCGGACACCCGCGCGGAGGACCGGCCAGGTCAGGATGCCAACCCCCGCGAAACCGATGAGGATCGACCCGGCCAATCTGGGCCGGGGCCAGCGGCGGTCGGTCACCATGGCCACCAGCTCGAACCAGATGGGGATGCTGGCCACCAGCAGGGCGGCCAGGCCGCTGTCCGCGTGGATCTCCGCCCAGGTGACCAGGCCGTTGCCTCCCACCCACAGCAGCAGGCCGCTACCGAGCATCAGCACGAACTCCCGCCGGGTCAGACGCACGCGCTCGCCGCGCAGGGCGGACCAGCCCAGCAGGATGGCCGCCGCCGCGGTCACCCGCATGCCGGCCATGAAGAAGGGCGGGAAGCCCGCGCCCTCACGGACCGCGACGCGGATGGCCAGGTAGGTGCTGCCCCAGACGAGATAGACCACCAGCAGGTGCCACAGGCCCCTGCGGTCGAGTTCGCGTGATGCGGTCATGGCGCTCCCGGTTTCCAGTCCCCGGGTCAAGGATAACCGCTGGCCTACCTGCTGGAAAGGGGCCGTCTTGACCTGCTGCGGGGTGTCGGATAGGTTGTGGCGGTCGTCGCCCATGCGGGCCAACGCGAACCGTCTCAACGGGAGCCGTCATGATCGACCGCTACGCCAGCGCACAGATGACCAGGATCTGGTCCAACGAGAACCGCTTTGCGATCTGGCAGGAGGTGGAGACCACCGTCTGCGAGGTCCGGGCCGAACTGGGCCAGATTCCCGCCGCAGCCGCGGCCGCCATCCGGGAGCGGGGCGGTTTCGATACCGCGCGGGTCCTGGAGATCGAGAAGACCATCCAGCACGACGTCATCGCCTTCCTGACCAGCATGGCCGAGCACATCGGGCCCGAGGCGCGCTTCGTGCACCAGGGCATGACCAGCAGCGACCTGCTGGATACCTCCTTCGCCCTGCAGATCCGCGAGGCGGGGGCGGTGCTGCGGGCCGCGCTGGTGGAACTGCTCGATACGGTGGAACGGCTTGCCGTCGAGCACCGCGACACCGTGATGATGGGTCGCAGCCACGGCATCCACGCCGAGCCCACCACCTTCGGCCTGAAGCTGCTGGTCTACTGGAGCGCCCTGGAGCGGGGGCTGCGCCGGCTGGACGCGGCCCAGGAGCAGATCGGCTACGGGCAGATCTCCGGTGCCGTGGGGACCATCGCCCACCTGGACCCGCAGGTGGAATCGCGGACCATGGAGCGCCTGGGCCTGAAGGCCGATCCCGCCTCCACCCAGATCGTCCAACGCGACCGGCACGCTGCCTGGCTGCAGGCCGTCGCGGTGCTGGGGGCGACCATCGAGCAGATGGCCGTGGAGATCCGCAACCTGCAGCGCACCGACGTGCACGAGGTGGAAGAGCCCTTCGGCAAGGGGCAGAAGGGCAGTTCGGCCATGCCCCACAAGAAGAACCCCATCGTCTCGGAGAAGCTCACGGGCATGGCGCGCCTGCTGCGCGGGTACGCCCACACCGCCCTGGAGAACGTCGCCCTGTGGCACGAGCGGGACATCTCCCACAGCTCGGTGGAGCGCATCATCTTCCCCGACGCCTGCCACACCCTGCACCACATGCTGACCCGCATGACCTGGCTCATCGGCGGCCTGGTGGTGTATCCGGACAACATGAAGGCGAACATGGCCAAGGTGCGGGGGATGTACTTCAGCCAGGCGGTGCTGCTGGCGCTGACCGAGCATGGGGTCAGCCGCGAGGACGCCTACGCCTGGGTCCAGGCCGCGGCCATGAAGGTATGGGACGAGGACAAACCCTTCCGCGAGGCCCTGGGAGAGGATGAGCGGATCACGACGCGGATTTCCGGGGAGGTCCTGGATCGCTGCTTCGACCTCGGTCACCAGCTGCGCAACATACCGCATATCTTCCAACGGACCCTCGCCCTGAAGGATTGGTAGCTGCCGCCCTGCTTTCTGGCACCGCGTTTGCAAAATAGAGGCAGACGCGGCCATGACATTTTCGTGTCAGAATTGTTGACGGGGCCGGGATGCCTGTTTTAGATTTGGCAGCGTCTTGCAAGAACACCGTCCAAGGACCCAAACCCGTTTGTGGGGAGGATGCGACATGCGGAAGATCAACCTGCTGGTTCTCTTTGTCCTGGTGGCCGGAATCGCGGCCCTGGCCTACGCCGAGGGCATTCCCGAGAAGGTCACCCTCGACCAGTGCGCCAAGAAGAAGGCCGCCGTGGAATTCCCCCACAAGGCCCACGCCGACAAGTTCAAGTGCGATACCTGCCATCACGAGTCCGAGGGGCTGACGGCGGAGAACTTCGCCGAGATGGATGTCAAGGCCTGCAGCTCCTGCCACATGAACCCGGAAAAGGCCGATACTCCGGACTGCAGCAAGAGCAGCAAGAAGTTGAATCCCTACCACATCCGGTGCGTGGGCTGCCACAAGGACACCAAGAAGAAGGATCCCGAGACCAAGGCGCCCACCAAGTGCAAGCAGTGCCATCCCAAGGCGGCCAAGAAGTAGGTTTCGGGGGACGATTCGTATCCCGCAGGGGACACCGCCCCGGCCGCCTGGCCGGGGCGGTTTTCTTTTCCTGGCCCGGAATGACCGGAAAAGTTGAAAACTGATCACCGATTGCAGTCTTTGCCCTGCCGCCGGGAGGGTGCTAGATTAGGGCGTCCCGATCGGCTTTTCCCCTCTGCCAGGGAGCGACGCGGTGGTCCCAGCGCACCCCATCGACGAGAGCTTCTCGCCCGTATCCGTTGCCGATTTCGATGACCAGGGCCTGCGCGCCTACCTGAAGCAGCACGGCTTGACCCTGGCGCCGTCGGAGGCTCGCCGCGTGGCCGAACTTCTGGGCCGCGACCCCACCCTCACCGAACTGACCCTCTTCGACACCATGTGGAGCGAACACTGCTCGTACAAGAGCAGCCGTCCCCACCTGAAGGCCAACCTGCCCACCGACGGTCCCAACGT
>JALUJS010000231.1 GCA_027056825.1 Candidatus Krumholzibacteriia bacterium
ATCCCCCCTGCAGGCGACGGTGGCGGGCCTGCTCCTGGTCCTGACCCGACCGGAAGGCCCGGCCCTGGCCGTCATCTTCCTGGCCTGGTCGCTGTTGCCGGCCGGGGGCCTGAACCCGGCCCGGTCGCCCCTGCGCTCGGCGCGTGCCTGGGCGGGACCGGCCATCCTGGTGGCCGGAACCGCGGCGTTCTTTCTCTGGCGCCACGCCACCTACGGCTGGTGGCTGCCGAACACCTACTACGCCAAGACCGGCGACCTGCAGGGACAGCTGGCCACGGGCCTGCCCTACGGCCTGGCCTTCCTCGCGGCGTACCTGCCCGTCCCCGCCCTGTTGACCCTCGGGGTCGTCATCCGTTGCGGCGCCGGCCGGCTGCGCGACCGCGAGGTCCTGGCCGGGCTGGGGCTGATGGCCTTCTGGTGGTGCTACGTGGTGGTGGTGGGCGGGGACATGCTGGGTATGTACCGCTTCTTCGCCCCGATCCTGCCGGTGCTGGTCACCTGGGTGACGGCCCTGGCCGCCCCCTGCGGGTGGTTCGACCGCCGCCTGGGCCGCGCGGTGTTCGGCGCCGCGCTGGCCGCGGCCATGGTGATTCCCTCCTTCACCGGTCACGAACGCCGGTTGGTGGACATCCACATGAGCGAGGACAACCTGGGCGGCTGGATGCTGGCCGGCGACGCCATGGCCTCCCCTCCCCTGAACCGTCTCTTCCGGCCCGGCACGACCCTGGCCCTGGGACCGGCCGGCTATATCCCCTGGCGCACAGGGCTGGTCTGCTACGACTTCTACGGCCTGGTTGATCCCCGCATCGCCCACAAGAAGATGACCTTCACCCACCATTACGCCGGCCACGAGAAACACGACGCGGACCTCGTGCTCCGGCGGCGTCCCGACTACATCCTGCTGGGCAACGTGGACGTCACCACGGGGCCGCGCCAGGGCCCCACCGTCGTGCTGGACCGGGAAATGGATATCGCCGAACACCCCGTCTTCAAGCGGGACTACGTCCGCATGGCGGTTCCCATCGGAGGCGACAAGTACCTGAACCTGTTCCAGAGGAAGGATCTGAGGCCGGAAGGGCGGTGATCCCACCCACGGACCGTCAGATCAGGCTTCTGAACCAGCGATCCGGACGCGGCAACCAGTGGTTTTCGTGGTCGAGAGAGAAGGCCACGCCGAAAGCGCGGCCGCAGAGGTTGGCCCGGGGCACGAAACCGAACCAGCGGGAATCGGCGCTGTGGTCGCGGTTGTCCCCCAACATCAGGTATTGCCCCTGCGGGACACTCACCGGGCCGAAACTGCGGCGGGGACCGCCCGCGGGCTCGATGGCCACCAGGTGGGGCCGGCCGGGCAGTTCCTCCACGAAGAATTCCTTGGCCCCCGCCTCGTCGCCCATGGCCCGCCGCAGCTCCGGGTCCGGGGCCGGCCGGTAGGTCACCGGAACGCCGTTGATGACCAGCTGACCCGAGCGCATCTCCACCACGTCGCCCGGCAGGCCGATCAGGCGCTTGACCAGGCGGGTCCCGTCGGCCGGGGACCAGAAGGTCACGATGTCGCCCCGGGCAGGCTCCCCGAGGCGGGCCAACGCCGTGCGCGTGAACGGCACGTGCAGGTCGTAGGCCAGCTTGTTCACGGCGATGCGATCGCCGATCAGGATGCTCGGTTGCATGCTGCCGGTGGGCACGTCGTTCCAGTCGGCCACCGCCGAGCGGAACGAGAGCGCCGCGGCCACCATCAGGACCGAAGTGAACAGCCAGTGGCGCATGACGCGCCGCAGCGATTTCCTGATTCGTCCGGGCATGGGGATCCTCCTGGCTGTCATCCGGTCGGGGTCATTGTTCCTGAACACCGGCTATGGCCGGACGGTTCCCCGTCACCGGAGCCTCAGTCCACCAGCCCCTTCAGCACGGACTTGTGAACCGTGAAGCTGAGCATCTTCAGCTTGATGTAGTCGTCCCGCCACATGTAGTAGCCCTTGAACCGGCCCAGGCGGCTGGAGCGGTTGGAATCCTTGATCAGGTACCACGTGTGGTCGCCGACCGTGGTCCGTCCCACCAGGTGCACGCCGTGGTCGTCGCCGGTGGTGCCGTTCTCGATCCGCATCTGGCGACTGGCCTGGTCGATGAACTCCGAGGGGATATCCCAGACCGGAATGATGGCGCGGTCGAACTCGCCGTCCATGCCCGGTTCGGAGTTGTCCCCGCCGATGGCCACGGTGTAGCCGCGGTCCAGGGCCCGGTCGATGGCCGCCATGAAATCGTCCAGGGCAAGGTTCAGGTACTGCGAGCGCCGCCAGTTGTCGTGCACGTCGAAGAGCATGGGCTCGCCGAAGGGCGCGCGCATGTCCGAGACGCAGGACACGTAGGCGCCCGGGTCCAGCCGGAGGACCTCGTGCAGGAAGGTCTGCGGATCGTAGGTCTTCCCCTGGTAGGTGAACGTCGCCGGCACCGGCCCGAGGTGGGCGTCCAGGATGCCGCGGACGCACTTCAGGTTGCGTTCGAGGTCGATGTCCCCGCTGTCCATGACCCATTTCAGGTAGCCCTTGAGCTCGGCGATGAGTTCGCGGTGGTCATGGCGGCCGTCGGCGGACAGGACGCCCGGATAGGCGGATTCCGGCGCCGCCCCGTACTTGGCGTAGATCGCCAGGGTGCCGTCGCTCTCGCCGCCCTCGTCCACCGGCGTGTGGCCGTATTCCTGCAGGTAGCTGCGGCACTTCTCCACGTATTCCCAGTAGACGACCCACATCTCCGACAGCTTCACGTCGACGCCGGCGATGCGGTGGGCCTCGCTCTCCATGAACGAGACCGAGCTGAAGGCCCAGCAGGTGCCGGTGTAGAACTGAGGCACCGGCGGGTTGTGCCACAACTGCTCGAAATCGTCCGGGCCGGCGGGCGAATCGACCTGGGACCAGTCCACGCGCAGGTCCCGCTTAGTGTCCTTCTTCGCCTTGGCTTCGGCGGCGTAGCGGTCGTCCACGATCTTGCGCAGGGAGTCGCGTTCAGCCCGGCGCGCCTCGTAGGCCTTGGTCATCTCGTCGAGGACCGGATACTTGTTGTGGGGGCGGTACACAGGATCCTGGGCCCGGACCGCGGGGACTGCGAGAGTCGTGACGAGCAGCAGCATCAACATGCGGGTGGACATGAAGCACTCTCCTTCGTTGAAAGTCCGTGACCGCAGGACTATAGGCCCGCCCGGCGCCCGGAGCAACCCTTGACAGCCCTCGCAGGCTCCCCATAACCTCCCTCATCGGTCCGGATTACGGAAATCAGCGAGCCAAAGGAGACCGGCAGTGGCGGCACCCCGAGGACAGTGGAGCGGCAAACTGGGGTTCATCCTCGCTGCGGCGGGCAGCGCCGTGGGCCTGGGCAACCTGTGGAAGTTCCCCTACATCACCTACAACAACCACGGCGGAGCCTTCGTCCTGGTCTATCTCGGGGCGGTCGCCCTGGTGGGGTTGCCCATCATGATGGCGGAGATCATCCTGGGCCGGCGCGCCCAGCTCGATCCCGTGGGCACTTTCCGCAGACTCGGCGCCGGGCACAGGGGCGGCAAGGCCTGGCAGGCCGTAGGTTTTCTGGGCGTGGCCGCCGGCTTCATCATCCTGTCCTACTACTCGGTGGTGGCGGGCTGGACCCTGCGCTACATCCAGATGGGCATCAGCGGCAAGCTGGGCGAGCTGGCCTCCCACCCGGGCGCCCTGCAGACCTACTTCGTGGGCTATCTCGCCGACGGGCCCGCCCAGGTGCTGGGGCTCGTGCTGTTCATGGCCCTGACGGTCGGTT
>JALUJS010000232.1 GCA_027056825.1 Candidatus Krumholzibacteriia bacterium
GCCACAGACACCGTGACCTACGCCGTGACCGGCGGCGTCCGCCCCTTCGAGATCTCCATCGAGGTCAGCGAGGCGAGCCTCCGCAAGTACGGCCTGAGCTTCGACGACGTGACCCGCGCGGTGCAGACCGGCAGCCTGGATCTGCCCGGCGGCAGCATCAAGACCGGCGTCGGGGAGATCCTCGTGCGCACCCAGGGCCAGCGCTACACCGGCGAGGAGTTCGCCGACCTGGTGGTGGTGGCCACGCCCGGCGGCGCCGAAATCCCCCTGTCCCGGCTGGCAACCATCCGGGACCGCTTCGAGGACGTGGACATCGCGACCTTCCTGGACGGTAGACCTGCGGCCATGGTGTCGGTGTACCGGACCGGCAACCAGGGCGTCCTGGAAATCACGAAACTGGTCCGGAACTACGTCAAGCAGCTGGAATCGGAGCTGCCCCCCGGAATCCACGTCACCACCTGGCACGATCGCTCGGTCATCTACAAGAGCCGCATGGATCTGCTGGTGAAGAACGGCGCCATGGGCCTGGTGCTGGTCTTCCTGGTCCTGGCCCTGACCCTGGAATTCCGGCTGGCCCTGTGGGTCAGCTCGGGCATCGTGATCTCCTTCCTCGGGGCCCTGTGGGTGATTCCTTGGTTCGACACCTCCTTAAACATGATCTCCATGTTCGCTTTCATCGTCTCCCTCGGTATCGTGGTGGACGACGCCATCGTGGTGGGCGAGAACGTCTTCACCCACCGCCGCCGCGGCGACGACGCCCAGGCCGCAGCCACCCTAGGCACCCTGGAGGTGGCCGGGCCGGTCATCTTCGCGGTCATGACCACCGTGGCCGCCTTCCTGCCCCTGGCCTTCGTCGAAGGCATGATGGGCAAATTCATGATCAACATCCCGGTGGTGGTCATCGCCATCCTCCTGTTCTCACTCACCGAATCGCTGCTCATCCTGCCCGCCCACCTGGCCGCCCTGAAGCTGCGCAGAGCCGAGGCGGGCCTGCCCGAGGTCGATTCCCGGCCCCGCTGGTTCGCCAGGCTCACCGAGGGCGTGGCGTGGGCCATGGAGAACTTCGTGGAGCGCGCCTACAAGCCCACCCTGGAGTTCGCCCTCCACAACCGGGCCCTGGTCGTGGCCCTGGCCCTGGCCACCCTGATGCTGACGGTGAGCTGGTTCGCGGGCGGACACATGAAATTCGTATTCATGCCGCCGGTGGACGCGGACAACCTCGTGGCCGACCTGACCCTGCCCCAGGGCACGACCGTGGCGGAGGCCCGGGCGGCGGCCGAGCAGCTCGAACGCTCGCTGGAGCAGACCATCGCCGAGTTCCAGGCGGAATTGCCGGATGACGGGCCTCCCCTGGTGAACCACGTGTCCACGAGCATCGGCTCCCAGCCCCGGGCCAACGAGCGCTCCGGGAACATCGCTCCGGGCGGCGCCCACCTGGTCGAGGTGAACGCCGAGCTGGCCCCGGCCGAGATCCGGGCAGCCGGCAGCCACGACATGGCCAAGCGCTGGCGTGAGCTGTGCGGCCCCATCACCGGCGCGGTGGCCCTGGGCTTCAGCGCCGACCTCTTCCACGGGGGCAGCCCCATCTTCGTCCAGCTCAGCTCCCCCGACAGCGATGAGCTCACCGCCGCCGGGCGGGTGCTCAAGAAGAAGCTCGCCGCCTACCCGGGCGTGCAGGACATCTCCGACAGCTTCCGACAGGGGAAAGTCGAGATGAAGCTGAAGCTCAAGCCCGGCGCCCGGCAGCTGGGCATCACCCTGGCCGATCTGGCCCGCCAGGTCCGCGCGGGTTTCTACGGGGCCGAGGCCATGCGCATCCAGCGTGGACGCGACGAGGTCAAGGTCATGGTCCGCTATCCCCAGGACGAGCGGCGGTCCCTGGGCGACATCGAGAACATGCGGATCCGCACCCCGGGCGGGGCCGCAGTGCCCTTCGACCAGGTGGCTGCGGTGACCATGGGCCGCGGTTTCGCCAACATCCAGCGGGCCAACCGGCAGCGGGTGGTGAACGTGACCGCCGAGGTGGACCAGGAAATCGCCAACGCCGACGAGGTGAACCGGGACCTGAAGGCCAACATCCTGCCGCAGATCCTCGCCTCCTTCCCGAACGTGACCTACAGCATGGAGGGTCAGGCCAAGGAGGAGGCGGACTCCCTGGCGAGCCTGCGCTCGGGGTTCTTCATGGCCCTGCTGATGATCTTCGCGCTGCTGGCGGTCCTGTTCCGCTCCTACATGCAGCCGGTGATCATCATGACCGCCATCCCCTTCGGCATCGTCGGAGCGGTCTGGGGACACCTGATCATGGGCATGGACCTGACCATGATCAGCATGTTCGGCCTGGTCGCCCTGACGGGCGTGGTCGTGAACGATTCGCTGATCATGGTGGACTTCATCAACCGGGAGTACCGGGCCGGCACCGCCCTGAAGGAAGCGGTCATGGGCGCGGGAATCCGTCGCTTCCGGCCCATCATCCTGACCTCGGTCACGACCTTCGCGGGGCTCACTCCCCTGTTGCTGGAAAAGAGCCTGCAGGCCAAGTTCCTGATCCCCATGGCCACGAGCCTGGGCTTCGGCGTCATGTTCTCGACGGTCATCAGCCTGGTCCTGGTCCCGGTCAGCTACACCCTGCTGGTGGATTTCAAGCACCTGTTCGGCCTGGAAAAGGATTACGCCCTGGAACCCGAAGAGCACCGGTAGGTTACGGCCGGGAGGCGCGGCCGGCCGCGTCGGAGTTGCTTTTTTTCGAAAATGCCTTTGATTTAGTGCCGATAAGATAAGCAAACGCCAGGGGTGGGATTTCCCCCGGGAAGCGTTTGGGACGCCGGGCCCGGAGCGAGGACCGGCCAACCGGCAAGGACGGTTGTTGTGAACACTGCGGAACTGATCAACGTCTCTTCCAGCGCGGGAGAGGCCTTCGGCGGCTTCGACTGGAGCGAGCACGCCGGCAAGGGCGTGCGCCTGTTCGTCCAGGGCTTCGGTTGAGGCGGGCCGAGTATCGGCATGGCTCTGGATGAGCCAAAGGATGACGACCAGGTCGTCGAACACAGCGGGGTCAAGTTCCTGATGGACAGCCAGACGGCTGACATCCTGCGCCAGAGCGGCGGCTTGACCATCGACTACGTGAACGAAGCCTACCGCAAGGGCTACATGCTCACCCTCGGCGCGGCCGGGGACTGCGGCAGCGGAGGCTGCAGCGGCTGCGGTTGAGCGGGCGCGGCCGGATGGTCACGCCTCATGAATAAAGGGAGCCGCCCCCGGGCGGCTCCCTTTCGCATCACCGGTATCCGGGGTCCGGGACGGGGTCAGAATTCGTCGTCAAGGTCCAGGTCGGCGTCGAAGTCCTCGAGATCGTCCAGGTCCGGGTCGGCCTCCAGCCCGTCCTCGAGCCCCTCGTCCAGATCCTCGATCCCCTGGAGCTCGAGCTCCCCCGGGTCCGGCTCCCCGTTCACCAGGAGCAGCTCCTCGAATTCCTCGCAGCACTCGTCGCTGCAGAAATGCCGCCCCTGGAAGAGGATCCCCAACCCCTCGATTTCCCTGCCGCACTGTGCGCAAACCTCGAAGTCCATGCTGCAGCCCCCTGATGTCCCCCGGCCCGGCCGGGGACGGATGCAACGGTTCCAGGTCAACGGAAGGCCATGATATAGGCCACCCAGGCCGGAGCGAGATCGCCCTCGGTGTCGGGCAGGAACTCGCCGCTGGGTTCGCCGTCCTCGTCGGCGCCTTCCCAGTATACCACCGTCTTGCGGAATCCGGCCTCCCGCAAAATGTCGCAGGTCTCC
>JALUJS010000233.1 GCA_027056825.1 Candidatus Krumholzibacteriia bacterium
GGGTGCGGATGAAGGTGTTGGTCGCCCCGACCAGCTTCTGGATGCGGATCACCGCGGCGCTGGAGGCGATGGTCAACTTGACGGTGTTGGAGATCACGAAGATGGCGGCCAGGAACACCACCAGGCCCACCACCAGGCTGGCCACCTGGAAGCGGTAGGTCCAACGCTCCAGCACGTCGATCCATTCCTGGTTGTAGAGGATGTCGGCGGTCTCCTCCCAGCGGGCGATCTCGTCGCGGATGCCCGCCACCGTCCGCAGGTTGCGCGCCTGCGGGGTCAGCTCCAGGCGGTAGGACGCCGGCAGGGGGTTGCTGTCCAGCAGGGCGAGCAGGTCCGCGTCGTCACCCAGGCTGACCCGGAATTCCTCCAGGGCGGCCTCGGGCGAGATGTACTGCACGTCCGCCACCCCGGGGATGCGCAGCAGGCGGGGCTGCAGCTCGGCCAGGTGGTCGGCCGGCAGGCCATCCACCAGGAACACCCGCATGTCGATGCCCCGCCGGGCGGTGTCCAGCACGTTGCCCAGGTTCAGGGTGGTCAGGGTCAGGACGGCCAGGACCATCAGGGACGAGGCCATGATCAGGATGGTGACCCCCGTGGTCAGGGTGCGCCGGCGGAAGCCGGCCACCGACTCCCGCGCCAGGTACTTCACCTGGGATCCGCTAAGCATGGCTGAACTCCTCGGTGGTGCGGTGAATCCCGCGCTCGGGCTCGGCCCGGTACATCCGGTCCTCAAGGCGCGCCGAGCGATCGACCTGGTCCTCCCGGGTCCGGTCCGAAACGATGGCGCCGCCTTCCAGGACGACCACGCGGCGGCCGAAGGTCTTGACGATGGCGTGGTCGTGGGTGCTGAAGATCACGCAGGTGCCCGCGTCGTTGAACTTGAAGAGCAGGTCGATGATCTCCTGGGCGGTGACCGGGTCCAGGTTGCCGGTGGGCTCGTCGGCCAGCAGGATCTTGGGGCTGTTGACCATGGCCCGGGCGATGGCGACCCGCTGCTGCTCGCCGCCGCTGATCTGGCGGGGATAGCGATGCCGTTTGTCCCACAGGCCCACCTGGTTCAGGACCCGCGTGACGTTCTCGGCGATCTGCCGGCCCGGCACCCCGATGACCAGCTGCGCGAACGCCACGTTGTCGTAGATGCTGCGGTCCTCCAGCAGGCGGAAATCCTGGAACACGAAACCGATCTCCCGCCGCAGCAGGGCGATCCGCTTGCGGTTCATGGTGCTGGACAGCATGCCCCGCACCCGCACCTGCCCCCGCGTCGGGAAGGCGTCCATGGAGATCAGGCGCAGGATGCTGCTCTTGCCCGCTCCGCTGGGCCCGGTCAGGCACAGGAACTCCCCGTTGGCCACCTTGAGGGTGATGTCCTTGAGCGCCACCTGGTCCGGATAGCTCAGGTTGACGTGGTTGAGACTGATGATGACCCGTTCCTCGAGGGGGCCCGCGCCGCCCCTCGGTCCGCGGGCCTTTTCCGTGGTCGAATTCCGCTGCAAGATCACCCTCCCGGGATGGTCGGAGGCGCCGGGCACCCATCGCGCCGGCGCGTCGTGCGAGCACCGAACTTGCAGATTCCATGCCGTGGAGGCGGCGAACCCGGACCGGGCGACAAACAGTCCCCAGGGCCGCAAATCGTCGTTTGATGCCGTTTTTCAGCCATTGGAGGCGCCCATGGCCAGCCTGAGCCTGTGCATGATCGTCCGCGACGAGCAGGAGATGCTGCCTGATTTTCTGGCAAGCGTGGCCGGAATCTGGGACGAACTCGTGGTCGTGGACACCGGGTCGCGGGACGACACCGTCGCGATGGTGGAGGCTGCGGGGGCCCGCGTGATCCGGCACGCCTGGCGGGACGATTTCTCCGCCGCCCGCAACTGTTCCCTGGAGGCGGCCACCGGCGACTGGATCTGCTTCCTGGACGCCGACGAGCGGGTCACCCCGCAGCTGGCGGCCGAGATCCGGCGCCTGCTGGACGACGACCGCGCCGGCGCCGCCACCGTGGTCATGCGCAACCGGCGACCCGACGGCACCTGGCGGGACGCCGACCTGCTGCGCCTGTTCCGCAACGATCCGGGCATCCGCTTCCGTCACCGCATCCACGAGGATCCCAGCGAGGGCGTGCGGGCCTTCCTGGCGCGCACGGGCCTGGAAACCCGCAGGCTGGGCGGAATCGTGGAACACCTCGGCTACCTCAAGGCCGTGGCCGCATCCCGTGGCAAGCGCGCGCGCGACGCCGACCTGCTGCGCCGGGAACTGAAGCGCAACCCGGACGACCTCTACAGCTGGTTCAAGCTCATGGAGCAGGCCCGTTACTGGGACGACCGCCGCGCCTGGCGCAAGGCCGCGCGGGGCTGCAGCCGCCGCTTCGACAAGGCCCCGCGCGCGGACCTGGCCGACCGGCCCTGGGCGGACGAATTGTGCGCCCTGCTGGCCCAAGGCCTGCACGACCACCCCCGGCAGGGCCTGCGCTGGCTCGAGGTGCTGCCGCCGCGGCTGCAGGAGGGGCCGGCGGTGCTGCTGCGCCGGGCCATGTGGCTGGAGGAAAGCGGGGAAACCGAAGCGGCCGCCGCGGCCTACGCCGCCTGTATCGAGGCGTCCGGGCGCCGGAACGACGACACGCTGTTCGCGTTGCGCGCGGGCATGGGATTGTGCCGTCTGAAGGCCGCCGGGGGCGATCTGCCCGGGGCCTGGGAGCAGGCCGTGGCCGCCTGCGCGGCCTGTCCGGAGGACCGCGAAGCCCTGCTGGCTGCGGTGGGGTTCGCCCCTTCGGACCTGGCGCGGGCCGACTGGCTGGCGTCACACCTGGCCGCCCACCCGGAGGCTGCCGGAGCGGTGGCCGAGACCCTCGCCGCCTGCGGGCTCACCGGGCTGGCCGAGAACCTGGCCGCAGCCGTCCCTCGGTGACGGCCCGGATCAGGGCTCGAGGTCCACGAAGAAACGGTCCCGCAACCCGTCCACGTACTCGGACAGGGCCTTCTCGATCTTCTGCGACTCCACCGCCTGACGCAGGTCGTCCTTGAGTTCCTCGTAGGTGTACATGTGCCCCTGGCGTCGGTCGAGGACCTTGAACACGTACCAGCCCGCCGGCGTCATCACCGGCTCGGTGACGTCGCCCGTGCGGGCGTCCTTCAGCACATCCTGGAAGGTCTGGGACAGGTCGGTGAGGGCGAAGGTGCCCAGCACGCCCCCGTTGCGGGCAGACGCGGGGTCCTCGCTGACCTCGGCGGCCACCAGGGCGAAAGACTCGCCGTCCAGGACCCGCCGGCGGGCGTCCTCGCAGCGCTTCCTGGCCGCCTCGATGTCCTCCTTGGAGACCGTGATCGGCAGGAAGATCTGGCTGAGGGTCCGGCGGCCGTCCTCGGCGATGGCGTCCAGACGCAGGATGTGCACGCCGCGGGAACTGACCACCGGTTCGCTGACCTGCCCCACCTCCAGGGAGAAGGCCGCGTTGTCCAGGCCGGGGTCGAAGAGTTCGCCCCTGGCCACCGTGCCGAGGCGCCCCCCGCGCTTGGCGGCCGGCCCCTTGGAGAACTCCCGCGCCACGTCGGCGAAATCCCTTCCGGAAGCCAGCGCCGCCTGGATCTTCGCCACGTCCGCCTGGACCTGTTTGCGCACCTCGAGGGAGGGCTGCACGGTCACCAGGATATCTGCGATGGTCAGGCTGTCCGGGTCCGTGGGCATCTCCGCCAGGTGTTCCTTGTAGTAGTCGCGCACCTCGTTCTCCAGCACCTCCACCTTGGGCCGGATGAACCGGCCCACCACCAGCCTCAGATAC
>JALUJS010000234.1 GCA_027056825.1 Candidatus Krumholzibacteriia bacterium
ACTACGACCTGCCCACCCACCCGCTGAAGGACGTGGACATCAAGCGCGCAAAGGACGCCCTGAAGAACGACCCCTTCATCCTGCACTACAAGGCCTGGCAGAAGGCCCTGCAGCAGATGATCAAGATGGGGGTCCGCGCCGAGCAGCAGGCCCTGGCCAAGCACGGCCTCAACTACGTCATGGAAGAGTATCTTCCCAACAAGCTGGCGGACGTGGGCAGGTTCCTGCCGTAGGGTTCAGGGAAGGGATATCCCGCCTGGGGCTGAAGCATCACTGCTTTGGCCCGTATCGATCTGTATCCGGTTCGCCACCCCGAGGACTCGTTTGATTTCCCACCTCCCGTTATGGTATCATTTCCTTGTAAATATCTTAAATTCCACCATCCACCAATTCGATATCGGAGGCGTCATGAAACCGCTGAAATGGGTAGGGATCCTGTTCGTCCTGATGATTCTGCCGGGGGCCCTCGCCTGGGCCGTCACACCCGTCGACTACACCCGGACCCTGCACGAGGCCGCCACGGTCGATGGCCTGGGAAACGTCGTCCGGTGTGGTTTTACCGGCACGACCTGCCTCGCCCTCGCCGATACTTCCCTGCTCGCGATTCCGGCCGGGGATCCCTACGCTCCGGGACCGGTCGTGAGCCTGCCCCTGTCGTCCACTGGGAACGACATTGTGCTCGACGACGGGTTCGCTTATGTGGCGACCGCCACGGGGATCGACGTCTTCGACATCGGGACTCCCGACCACCCCGTCCTTGCAGGGCACAGGGCCACGCCCCTGGCGGTGACGAACCTGGCCCTGGCCGGGGACGTTCTCGCCGGGCTGGCCGAGAACGGCGACGTGTTCCTGGCCGATGCGGCCACCCTGACTCCCCGGGGCGCCATCACCCCTCCAGACGCGGTCCTGGACATGGCGGGGTGGTGGAATCCGGGCGACTCCGCGTCCCGCACGCTCTATCTCGGTACGGATTCGGGGCTGGTGATCGTGGACCTGGCCGATCCCGACCTGCCGGATATCGTCACGACGTTCGTGGCGAACCAGCCCGGAGCCGATCTGCCGGACGGCCACCCCTCCCGGTACGACCATCTGGACATCCGTGGGAGCATCCTGGGGGTCGCGGGCCACCTGTGCGACCTGCTCTGGGACGAGATCAATCAGATGCCGTTCATCGGTTACTACCAGGCGTATTTCACCCTGGACATTTCCTCCCCGCGAGCCCCCACATACATTGCCTGGTCTGGCCCATCCGCCTCCGACCTGTTCCGCTTCGGTGATGGTTTCGACCTGGTCACTTTTGGCGGCCAGTTCGAAATCATCGACCCCGGCGCTTGGCAAGCGGAAGCCGCTTCGAGCGGCACCGGCTCGGCCATCCTGGACGCAGCCACCGGACCCGGGATCGTGGCCCTTGTGCAAGGCACCACGGGACTGACATTCTTCGATGCGACCGATCCGGCACAGGTCCGCGCCGTCAATTCCATCGATCCGGGATACGGGGTCCGGAATCTCAAAAAATCGGCCCGGTTCGTCCTCGGAACCTCTTTCGAGGATTTCGGCACCGGCGGCGGTTCCGCCTTGAATTGGAACCTCCTTGACCTGGCTGACCCCCTTGACCCCGCGCTCGTCTCCGAGGGTTCGATCTCTTCCTCCGGCAACGACCAATCTGCCGGCCTGGCGGACATCGACGGGGACCGGGTCGCGGTCGTCCTGTATGACGGGGAAAGCCCCTTCCACATGCTCAAGATCATCGATGCCGCCGCGAATTCCGAGGGGGGAGTCTGGCTCGAGGATTGGGGTTCGTACCAGATCCTGGGGGATGTGGTTTGGGCGCAGGACTTCGGCGACCTGGTCGCCTACGACGCCTCCGCTCTGCCCGCCTTCCCCGAGATATCGCGCACGCCGGGCCTGCCGTCCGGCGACCTGTACTGCGACCCCCGTGGGTCCTTCCTGCTCTCCTCCACCGAGATCCACGCCATCGACCTCTCGGATCCGACCGCCCCGGTCGCAGGCAGCGGTTTGCCGTTCGGCGATGGGATCATGCGCGTCGGGGACTGGACCTACGTCGACTCGACCCTGCTCCTTCTCCGGGACGATGGCCTGCACGCGGTCGACCTGAATGACCCGGACAACCCCGCGCTCCTGTCGGACTTCAGTCCGGCCGGATACATGGCACAGGTCGTCCTGGTCCAGGACAACCTGGTGGTCCTTTCGGGAACCGGCTTCTACCAGGTGCTCGATTACACCGACCCTGTCAATCCGGTGGCGCTCACCGATCCCATCGCTCTGGCGGGCGCCTCCGGCTCCGCCGCCTGGATCGGCGATACCCTCTACATCTTCTGCCAGACCAAGGGAATCTCCGCCATCGACATGACCGATCCCACCCACCCCGCCTTCCTGGGCACGGCGATGTCGTCGACCGGTTCGATCTACTCCCCCATCTCGCCGGGAGGGGACTTCTACCTCTGCGGGAGCGAGATCTTCCCGCTTCAGGCGGCCGCACCGAGCGCGGTCCGGAACCCCGGCGAGATCCCCGGCCCGGCGACGCCCGACCTGCACCTCGGCCCCAATCCCTTCAACAGCGGCGTGGTCCTGTCCTTCGATCTGGCCACCGCGGGACGGGTCCGGATCACGGCCTACGACATCAGCGGCCGATTGGTCGGCGAAGTGGTGAACGCGGAGTTTCCCCCAGGGCCCAACCGGGTCACCTGGGACGCACGCGGATCCGACGGCAGCCCGATGGCCAGCGGGACATACCTGTTCGTGCTGGAGCAGGACGGTCGCACCGCCGTGGGCAAGGCAGTTCTCGTGAAGTAGAGTCGTGCGCGGGGCGGGCTCTCGTGTTACCTTTGCCCCCGAAGGCATCATCACCCCCACACCGAGGGATCCCCGTGCGCAGCATTCTGGTCATCGAACGCAAGCATCTGTTCCCCGGACTCAGTCCCCAGGGCTTCCTGCCCGACGGCGCGGTCGATCTGGCCGCCCTGACCCCGCACATGTTCTTCGCCGAGCGCGATTACATGGAGCAGAACAGCCACTTCAAGCAGGTCATCCCCTACATGATGCTGCAGCGGGGCGCAGGAGATGATGCCCGCGTGCTCTGCTACCAGCGCCGCGCCAAGCACACCGAGGCCCGGCTGGGCGGATTGTGGAGCGTCGGCTTCGGCGGGCACATCGAGCCGGTGGATCGCTCCGATCCCGTGGTCGAGACGCACGGCCTGGTCATGGCCACAGCGCTGCGGGAACTCGAGGAGGAGACCGGGCTGAACCCCGGGCCGGAAGCCCTGCGCATGCGCGGCTTCATCAACTCCGACCGCGAGGATGTCTCGAGCGTCCACTTCGGCGTGGTCTTCACCGTGGATCTGGACCGGCTGCCCGGCAGCGACGACGAGATCATGCAGTTGGTCTCGCGCCAGTCCGAGCCGCACCAGGCGCGCTGGATTCCCGCCGCGGATCTGGCGGACATGACGCAGCCGGGACGCGGCCCCGACGGCGCCGACTTCGAGGACTGGTCACGCATCGCCATCTCGGGTCTGCCCGGGGACTGACGGATCTACCCCGCAGGTTTGACGGCCAGGATCTCGATGACCATGGCCTTGCCACGGTGGCCCGTTCCTTCGTCCAGGTCCACTTCCTTCTCCTCGGCCCGCAGGAACTCCAGGCCCGCGTACTGTTCCTTCAACTCCTCCAGGGAGTGCAGCCACTCCAGCCGCGGCGGGCCGCCGGAGGAACGGCCGAACTGCGCCGTGCTGAAGGAGCAGTGCACCAGC
>JALUJS010000235.1 GCA_027056825.1 Candidatus Krumholzibacteriia bacterium
CCAGCAGCCCATCGGCGCCGGCCGCCACGGCCGCGCAGGCCAGGGCGGGCACCAGGCGGGCGTCCCCCGCCGCGTGGCTGGGATCCACGATCACCGGCAGGTGAGTTCGCTGCTTCAGCAGGGCGACCCCGCCGATGTCCAGGGTGTTGCGCAGGGAGGGGTCGAAGGTGCGGATCCCGCGCTCGCAGAGTACCACGTCGCGGCCGCCGGCCTGCAGGACGTATTCGGCGGCCAGCAGCCACTCCTCCACGGTGGTCATCATGCCCCGCTTGAGCAGGACGGGAACGCCGCTGGACCCTGCCTCCCGGAGCAGGGGAAAGTTCTGGATGTTGCGGCTGCCGATCTGGAGCATGTCCGCCACCTCGGCCACCAGTTCCACGTCCCGGGGATCGAGGACCTCGGTCACCACGGGCAGCCCGGTGGCCTCGCGCGCCTCGGCCAGCAGGGGCAGACCCTCGGCGCCCAGGCCCTGGAAGCTGTAGGGCGAGGTCCGGGGCTTCCAGGCGCCGCCCCGCAGCATGACTCCGCCCGCGTCGCGGACATAGGCTGCGGTCTCCAGCATCTGGGCGCGGTCTTCAACGGCGCAGGGGCCGCCGATGAGCACGACCTTCCGGTCGCCGAACACCACGTCACCCACGCGGACCAGGGTGGTGTCCTGCCCCGGTGCGCGGAGCGTCAGGTGTGCGGCGGCCGGCTGGTTCATGACCCGATGATCTCCCCTAGGGCTTCCAGACAAGCACGGTTCTCCCCCGGCAGGCCGATGCTGATGCGCATGGCTCCCTCGCCGAGGCCGAAGGCGTCCATGGGACGGACGATCACGCCCTTTTCCAGCAGGCGGCGGGCCCATTCGCCGGCCTGGCCGGGCGCCCGGACCAGCAGGAAGTTGGTCTGGCTGGGCACCACTTCCAGGCCCATCTTTTCCAGGGCCTTGGCCATGGCCTCGCGCTGCTCGGCGTTGCGCCGGGCGCGGCCGGCCACCTCGTGCCAGTTGTCCAGGCAGGCGATGGCTGCGGCCTGGGCCAGGCTGTTGACGTTGAACGGTTCGCGGGCCTTGTGCAACTCGGCGATGAGATCCCGGTGGCCCACGCCGTACCCGATGCGCAACCCGGCCAGGGAATGGATTTTACTGAAAGTCCGCAGAATGACAAGGTTCGGATGCTCCGCGAGCATGGGCAGGGTCTGCGGATAGTCCGCGGCGGTCACGTATTCGTAGTACGCCTCGTCCACCGCCACGATGACCCGCGGCGGGATCTTCTCCAGGAAGGAATCGAACTCTGCGGCGGTGTTGTAGGTGCCGGTGGGATTGTTGGGGTTGCAGACGATGACCAGTTTGGTCGCATCGTCCACCGCCGCGGCCATGGCCGCCAGGTCATGCCGGTCGCCCGGTCCCAGGGGCACCGCGCGGCCGCACTCGAAGTGGACCCTGGTGGTCAGGGGGTAGACGATGAAGCTGTGGGCGCTGAAGACCACGTTCTCCCCCGGGCTGACCAGGGCCCGGATGAGCATGTCGATGACCTCGTTGCTGCCGTTGCCGAAGATCAGGTTCTGCGGCTGCACGCCCAGGTGTTCGGCGAGGCGGGCGGACAGGTCGTGGCAGGCGGCGTCGGGATAGCGGTTGATGTGGCGGGCGGCGTCGGCGATGGCCTCGAGCACGGCCGGCAGGGGGCCTTCGGGATTCTCGTTGGAGGCCAGCTTGATCACGGTCTTCAGGCCGAGCTCCCGTTGCACTTCGGAAATCGGCTTGCCGGGGGAATAGGGCCGCGTGGCCAGGATGCCGGGACGGAACAGGCTCTTGAAATCCATGCTGATCCCTTTCACTGGCCGCCGGACTTCGCGCGCACGGCGCGTCGCAGGGCGGCGGTTTCATCGTCGTCCAGGAGCCTGAAGGCTCCCGGCGCGAGATTCCCCAGCCGGATGGGGCCGAAACCGACCCGGTGCAAGGTCACGACCCGGTTGTCCAGGGCGCGGAACATCCTGCGGATCTGCCGCTTGCGGCCCTCGTGGAGACGAACCGTCCAGACGCCGCCGGGACCGGGCTCCAGTTCGCAGGCCAGGCACGGACGCCCGTCCAGGACGATGTCCCCGCCGGTGAAGCGTCGCGCCTCGGCCGGTGTGGGCCGCCGCCTGAGCGTCACCCGGTAGGTCTTCCACAATCCGGTCCCTGGCCGCAGCAGGTCCCGCGCAAGGGCGCCGTCGTCCGTCCAAAGGAGCAACCCGGTGCTGTCCGCGTCAAGGCGGCCGATGGGCATGACCGGCTCCGGCAGGTCCGCCCGCCTCTTGTAGGGGCCGAGAGAGGGCTGGCCACCCTGGGCGCGCAGGGTGCTGACCACCCCGTGTGGTTTGTGGAAGGCGTAGCAACGGCCGGTGGTGCGGGAGCGGACGACCGCACCATCCACCGTCACCCGGTCCGTGGCCGGATCGATGCGCACGCCGAGTCCGGTGACCACCACCCCGTTGATGGCCACCCGCCCGGCGTGGACCAGGTCCTCCACCGAACGCCGCGAACCCAGGCCGGCGTCCGCCAGGAAGCGGTTCAGGCGTTTGAGGTTGGGCTCAGGATCCCGGGGGTTGGTCATCACTCGCCTCGCCGCCGTCACAGGTGGCGGTCTCTGCGGCTTCGGCTACTTCACCGGAAGCGGCCTCATCCGGGGCGGGCGGCTGATCTTCCTCGGCGTCGATCTCGGGCGCCTCGAAGTATTCCTCCAGCTCCTCGCTGGATATCTCCCGCCCGATCCGGCTGGCGAAATCGCGCAGTTGTTCCCGGTCCCCCACCACGTTCTCGAGGTCGGGCAGGGACGGCAACTGGCCCAGGCCCTTCAGACCGAGATGATTGAGGAATTCCCGGGTGGTCCCATACAGCAGGGGGTTGCCCATGGTCTGGGAACGGCCCACGACGGTGATGAGGTTACGCTCGGTCAGGGTGCTCAGGGCCCCGCTGCTGTTGACGCCGCGGATCTCGTCGATCTCCAGGCGGGTGATGGGCTGGCGGTAGGCGATGATGGCCAGCACTTCCAAACCGGCCTTGGACAGGCGCGTGAAGCGGCGCGAGCGGAGCATCTTCTCCACCGAGGGGGAATACTCCGGGCGCGTGGCGATCTGCCAGCCGCCGCCGAATTCCACCACCGTGAAGGCGTGCCCGGCCTGGGTGTATTCGGATTCCAGCTCCTTGATGGCCGCGCGGATTTCCGCGGCCTCGGCCCCGACCAGCAGCTTCTTCAGCCGCGCGATGGTCAACGGGCCGTCGGCGGCGAAGAGCAGGGCTTCGATTTCCCGCTTCACGCCCTGCCCTCCTGTTCGAGCAGGGGCTCGGAAGCGTCCCCGGCGTCCTCGGCCTCTTCGGCGGCGGGGGCCTGGATCCAGATGGGACCGCGGGGCTCGGTCTGCAGGAACTGGATGAAGCCGCGCTTGGCCATCTCCAGGACCGCGATGAAGGTGACGATGACCTCCATCTTGATGGAATCCTCGGCGAAGAGGTCCTCGAAGGCCACCAGCCCGCCGCGGGCGAGCCGCGCGCGGATCAAGTCGATCTTCTCCCCCACGGTGAACGGCTCGCGCACCACCGCGTGCCGGGGTTCGGCCTGGATGCGTTCGAAGATGCCGGCCACGGCCGACAGCAGGTCGTAGATCTCGATGCGCAGCTTGGGCTCCAGGTCCAGGTCGCCGGCGAAGGGATACCTGGCGCCGCGCAGGTGGTAGCGTCGCCGCTGCTCCTCCTTCTGCCGGAAGGCTTCGGCCATCTCCTTGAAG
>JALUJS010000236.1 GCA_027056825.1 Candidatus Krumholzibacteriia bacterium
GCGCCGGTGGGTTCCGACGTCACCGTCAAGGGCTGGGTGCGCACCCGCCGCGATTCCAAGGCCGGCCTGAGCTTCATCGCCGTCCACGACGGGACCTGCTTCGACCCCATCCAGGTGGTCGCCCCGCACGACCTGCCCAACTACGAAGACGAGGTCCGTAAGCTGACCGCCGGCTGCGCGGTGATCTGCAGCGGCGAACTGGTGGAATCCCAGGGCAAGGGCCAGTCCGTGGAGATCCGGGCCCGGGACATCGAGGTGGTCGGTTGGGTCGAGGATCCGGAGACCTACCCGGTCCAGCCCAAGCGGCACACCATGGAGTATCTGCGCGAGGTGGCCCACCTGCGGCCGCGCACCAACACCTTCGGCGCCGTGGCGCGCGTGCGCGACTGCATGGCCCAGGCCACGCACCGCTTCTTCCACGAGAACGGCTTCTACTGGATCCACACGCCCATCGTCACCACCAGCGACGCCGAGGGCGCAGGCGAGGCCTTCCGCATCTCGACCCTTGATCTGGCCAACCCGCCGCGCAACGCCGACGGGAGCATCGACTTCAGCCATGACTTCTTCGGTCGCGAGGCCTTCCTGACCGTCTCCGGGCAGCTCAACGTGGAGACCTACTGCTGCGCCCTGACGCGGGTCTATACCTTCGGGCCGACCTTCCGGGCGGAGAACTCCAACACCAGTCGGCATCTGTCGGAGTTCTGGATGATCGAGCCGGAACTCGCGTTCGCCGACCTGGACGACGACGCGGACCTGGCCGAGCAGTACCTCAAATACATGTTCACCGCCGTGCTCGACGAGCGCGCTGACGACATGGCGTTCTTCGCCAAGCATATCGAACCGACCGCCGTCAGCCGCCTGGAGGCGTTCGTGCAGAGCAGCTTCGAGCGGATGGATTACGGCGATGCCGTCGCGCAGCTCGCCAAGGCGGAAACCGATTTCGAGTTCCCGGTGGGGTGGGGGATGGACCTGCAATCCGAGCACGAGCGCTACCTGTGCGAGGTCCTGTGCAAGCGCCCGGTGGTGGTCATGAACTACCCCAAGGACATCAAGGCCTTCTACATGCGCCTGAACGAAGACGGGAAGACGGTGGCGGCCATGGACGTCCTGGCGCCGGGCATCGGGGAGATCATCGGCGGCAGCCAGCGCGAGGAGCGGCTGGAGGTGCTGGATGGCCGCATCGCCGAAATGGGATTGGATGCGGAGGAATACTGGTGGTATCGTGACTTGCGCCGCTACGGCACCGTCCCTCACGCCGGCTTCGGCCTGGGTTTCGACCGCGCCGTGAACTACGTGACGGGTATGAAGAACATCAGGGATGTCATTCCCTTCCCGCGGGCGCCCAAGCTGGCCGAATTCTAGGCGCAGGCGCGCCCCGACGAGGGAACGGAGGGGTCGATTCATGGAATGGAAACAGGAACCGTACCGGGTCAGCGACGACAAATCCGAGCTGGACCTGTTCTATATCGTGCCCGCGCTGCAGGACTCGTACTGGGCCGCCGGACGCACGCAGGAGACCGTCGAGGAATCCATCCGCAATTCGCTGTGCTTCGGGCTGTACGAGGGGGACCGCCAGATCGGCTTCGCCCGGGTGGTCACCGACAAGTGCACCTTCGCCTGGATCTGCGACGTGATGGTGCATCCGGACTACCGGGGCTCGGGTCTGGGCAAATGGCTCATGGAATGCGTGGAGGAACACCCGTGGGTGGCCGGCGCCACGCAGAAGCTGTTGCGCACACGCGACGCCCATGGCCTGTACGAGCGCTACGGCTACACCGTGTGCGACGCCATGGTCAAGACCTCGGGGTCGTACTGATCTCAATTGAGACTGGCCAGGGCCTCTTCGCAGGTCGGAAAGACCTGGAACACCTTCTCGAGCTGCGAGATGTAGAAGATGCTCAGGACGCGTTCGCGCACGTTGCAGATGCGCAGGGTGCCGCCGGCGTTCTTCAGGGACATATGCCCGGTGATCAGGATGCCCAAACCGGTGGAGTTGATCCAGGGCACCCCGCCGAAGTCCAGGACCACGTCCTTGTGGCCGTCGGCGATGAGGGCGTCGATCTCGTTCTTGAAAAGCTCGAAATCGGACCCTCCCATGATCTTGCCCGACAGTTCCAGGACCATGGCCTTGTCCGCGGGTTTCTGCTTTATCTTCATGGCGCCCTCCTTCAGGTGGCGGCGGTGTAGAGATTGCGCTTGATCTTGCGGGTCGGGGTCTTCTCGAACTCCTCGTACATGACACGGAACTCCGAGATGCGGGCGTATGCCGGCAGTTGCTCGTTGAGGGTGCGGCGGTTGTCCTCCATGAGTTCCTCGATCTGGCGGCCCTTCAGGCAGGCGCGGTCGATGGTCTCGAGGTCCGGGAAGACCAGGGCGACCAGCTTCCCGTCGTGCTCCACCACCAGGGATTCCTCGGTGCAGGGCAGGTTGTTGATCTTCGACTCGATCTCCTCGGGGTAGATGTTCTGGCCCGAGGCCGACAGGATCATGTTCTTGCAGCGGCCGGTCAGGTACAGGAAGCCCTCGTCGTCGAGCCGGCCGAGGTCGCCGGTGTGCAGCCACCCGTCCTCATCGAGGGTCGCGGCGGTGGCTTCCTCGTTGTGGTAGTACCCCAGCATGACGTTCTCCCCCCGCACCAGGACCTCGCCGATACCCGTTTCCGGGTCGGGCTCCCGGATGCGGCACTCCAGGTAGGGGATGACGCGGCCCACGCTGCCCAGCGGCGGGTTCTCCGCGTGTACGGTATAGCTGATCAGCGGGCCGCACTCGGTCATGCCGTAGCCGCAGGTGATGTTCAGGCCGATCTCGCGGAAGAACCTTTCCACGTCCCGGTTCAGGGCCGCGCCGCCGATGACCAGCTCGCGGTAGTTGCCGCCGAAGACCTCGTAGATCTTGTCGCGGAGCTTGCGGCGGATGATGCGGTTGAGTCCCGGGATCTTCAGCATGGTCTTCATGCGCGGGGTCTCGAGGATGGGCCGGATGCGGTTGCGGTAGATCTTCTCGATGATCAGGGGCACCGACATGACGACCACCGGCCGGTGTTCGGCGAAGGCGGCCACGAGGATCCGGGGCGAGGGGATCTTCTCCACGAACACGATGTGGCACCCGTTGGCAAAGGGCGCCAGGAAGTCGAAGGCGCACCCGAAGGCGTGGGCCAGGGGCAGGAACGAGACGATGCGGTCCTCCGGGTGCAGTTCGACGGAGTCACTGAAGTACTTCACATTGGCCATCAGGGCGTTGTGGGTGAGCATGACGCCCTTGGAGAAACCGGTGGTGCCGGAGGTATACACGATGGCGGCCAGTTCCCCGTTGTCCACCGGAGCGAAGGACAGGGTTTCGCGCGAGAGGCGGTCCCGGAAGCGCTCCACGTAACCGGTATCCGCGCCGCCAACCACCGCGGCGGTTTCGTCCTTGCCGCTCCACAGCGGGCCCAGGCCTTCCAGGCCGAACACCGCCAGGACCGACGGCATTTTCTCCGGTTCCAGGCCGTCGAAGATGCTCTCGGCCGCCAGCAGCAGTTTGGCCTCGCTGTGACGGACCAGGTGCTCGATCTCGCCGCTGGTGAAATCCGGCAGGATGGGCACGATGACCGCGCCGTACGTGACGGCCGCCAGGTAGCCGATGGCCCAGTTGGCGCAGTTGCGGCCGACCAGGGCGATGCGGTCGCCGCGCTCGATGCCCAGTTCGGCGAAGATGTAGTGCAGGCGGAAGATGCGGTTGGCCGCATCGCCGTA
>JALUJS010000237.1 GCA_027056825.1 Candidatus Krumholzibacteriia bacterium
GTGGTCCTGAGGGATGTGGAAGAGGCCATTGTCCACAGTGACGACCATCCGGCGTATGTCCGGGCGCTGAAGCGGATCAGGGCCCGGGTGCAGCACCTGGTGACTCCTGGGAGCGATTACCGCGACCGTCATAACAAGCTGTGGGAGATCAACCTGCTGGATCTGCTGATCCGGCATAGCGGGGGGAATCACAAGCGGGAGACCATCGCGTGGTCGAAGCGCAGGCAGGGGAGCGCCGAGCGGTTGGCGATCTTTCTGGTGTGGCGGAACTATATCAAGGGAAGGAGGGAAAAAGACCGGCAGAGTCCCACGCCTGCGATGGCGCGGGGGATGCTGGATAGGCGGTTGACGGTGCGGGATGTGCTTAGTCAGCGGCTGTTCCGCAGCATGATCGAGCTACCCCCGCGGTGGAGCGAGTACTACGACCGGGCAGTGGAGACGCCGGTGTTGGGCCGGAACCTGAGGCACGAGTTGAAGATGGCGTACTGAGGCGGGCAGGACAGGAAGCGGGCCGGGAGTGAACCCGGCCCGCCAGGGGAAAAACACAATTTCGAGGGTACAACTAAAAACTTATCCGTCCGCGGCCAGCGGCGGGTCGCCCATGGCCGAGGCCCGGCACTCCTCCGCCGCGATGATCGCCTGCATCTTCCCCACCGCCCGGTCCAGGTCGTCGTTGACGATCCAGTAGCGGTAGCGCGGGGCGAAGGTCACCTCGTGGCGCGCGGTCTTCAGCCGGCCGGCGATGGCCTCGTCGCTGTCGGTGGCCCGCGAGCGCAGGCGGCGCTCCAACTCCTCCCACGAGGGCGGGAACAGGAACACCGACACCATTTGGTCCCCGAACTTCTCCAGGACCTGCACCCCGCCCTGCACGTCGATGTCCAGAACGGGGATCTTCCCGGCTTCGGTCAGTTCGCGCAGCCGGCGCCAGGTGGTCCCGTAGCGGTGGCCGTGGACCGGCGCCCACTCCACGAACGCGTCGTCGGCCAGCAGGCGGTCGAATTCCGCGTCGCCCACGAAGTCGTAGTCCACCCCGTCGGCCTCGCCCTTGCGCATGGGCCGGGTGGTGGACGACACCGAGAACGCCAGGCGCGGATCGCGCGCCATCAACTCGCCGATGAACGTGCTCTTGCCCGCTCCCGAAGGTCCTGTGACCAGGATGATCACGCCGGTCTCCTATTCCAGGTTCTGGATCTGCTCGCGCAGGGACTCGACCTCGTCCTTCATGGCGATCACCGCGGTGGTGATGTCCATGAGGTTGGTCTTGCTGCCCATGGTGTTGACCTCGCGGTGCATCTCCTGCAGCAGGAAGTTCAACCGCTTGGCCACCTGCCCGCCTTCGCGCAGGGCGGCGCGGAAGGCCTCGATGTGGATACCCAGGCGCTCGCACTCCTCGTTGATGTTGGCCTTGTCCGCAAGCAGGGCCACCTCCTGGGCCAGCCGCTGGGGCTCGAGCTGGGCTTCCAGGATCTCGGCCAGGCGCTGCTCCAGCCGTGTCTTGATCTCCTGGGCGGCCTGGGGCGCCAGCTTCTTCACCTCCGCCAAGTGCACATCCAGCGTGTCCAGCCTCTGGTTCATCTCGGCGACCAGGGCGGCGCCCTCGTTCTGTTTCATCTCCATGAGCGCGTCGCAGGCGGCCCGCAGGGCGTCCATGAGGGCGACCTTGAGCTGCTCCGGTTCCAGCCCGGCTTCGTCGGGCCGGAACAGGTCCGGCACCGCCACCAGTTCGCGCAGGGTCAGCGGCTGGGGCCGGCCCGTCTCCTGTTCAAGGCGCTTGGCGGCGGCCTTGAGCATGCGCAACGCCTGCTCCAGCCGCGCCTGGTCCAGGGAGGATTCCGCGTCCGCGTTCTCCACGGCGAGTTGGGCGGCCAGGGTCACCCGACCGCGCGCCAGGTTGTCCTTGAGGAACTTGCGGATGTCGATCTCGAAGGCCGCCAGGGGGCCGGGCAGGCGCAGGCTGACGTCCAGGAAACGGTGGTTCACGGACCTGAGTTCGACCGTGACGGTCACCGGGCCCACGTGCCCTTCGCCGCCGCCAAAGCCGGTCATGCTGAGCATGGTCATCCTCTCGCTGGGTGATCGGGGCCGCCATGCGGCGGAGTGCGGCAAGTTTAGGCGTTGCGCATCCGACGGGCAAGGCCGGGCCTGCATCGCCCCCGGAACCCCGTCCGGAACCGTTGCGGCGACCGGGCGTATGCTATAGGCTTCCTGCGTTGCCGGGCCTCATTTCAACCAAGGATGGTCGTCATGTCACGGAAGATGCTCTTGATCCTCATGGTGGCCGCGGCGTCCCTCGCCGCCGGCGCCGCGAGCGCCCAGACCACCTTCTTGCGCCACCCCCTGGGCATCCGCGCCGGGGTCACCTCCTGGGACCGGATCAGCCAGTTCCACTTCGGCGTCCACTCCGATTGGGGCGAGCTGGCTCCCAATCTCGCCCTGGTGCCGGGGGTGGAGATGGGTGTGGGCGACGACTTCACCATCGTGACCTTCAACGGGGACCTGCTGTACCGCTCCACCGAGCTGGTCTCGCGGCCCTGGGAGATGTACGGCGGCGGCAGCCTGTCGTTCAACATCGTGGACGGTCCGGGATCCGGCTCGACCACCGACCTGGGGGTCAGCGGCATCGCGGGCCTCAACCGCTACCTGTCCAACGGACACACCATGCTGATGGAGGTCCGGCTGGGGATCATCGACAGCCCCGACCTGAAGGTCACCCTGGGTTACTCCCTCTTCTGACATGACCACCGGCGGGCGCGCATCCGACCTGGAACGGCTCCGCGCCCGCAGCGCGTCCTGGCGCGTGGCCGCCGGCCGTCCCCTCCACCGGGTGATCGCCGGTGACGGCTGGGTGCGGCTGCTGCTGGCGGGCGAGGACCGGCT
The DNA here is from genome assembly GCA_027056825.1 of Candidatus Krumholzibacteriia bacterium. GTDB lineage: Bacteria > Krumholzibacteriota > Krumholzibacteriia > LZORAL124-64-63 > LZORAL124-64-63 > JAHJTW01. The sequence continues at coordinate 2,878 of JALUJS010000237.1, forward strand.
CTCGATCCTGCTGACGGCCCGGCCCGGCTGCGCCGAGGGCCTGCTGTGGCGGGGACGCCTGCCGGCGCCGCTGCACGCCGCCCTGGCGCCCCGCCGGGACCATCCCCTGGCCGGACTGCTCGCGGGATGCGTCCTGGACGACTGTCGGACCCTGGCCGCCGACAGGGTGACCGTCCTGCTGCTGTCCGGACCCCGGGAAAACCCCTTGGCCCTGCTCCACCAGGAATTCGGCCCCCGCGGCAACCTCGCCCTGGTCGACCGCGACCATCGTCTCCTGTGGGCCCTGCACCGACCGCCGCACACCGCGCTGGCCCGGTACCCGGAGCCCGGCGACCTCGCCCCGGCCGGGGACACCGCCGCAGAAGACCTGCCCGAGCCCGCGTCCGCCTCCTGCGACCGCATCGCCGCCCATCTTGCCGAGGGCCTTGACCGCGCTCTGGCCGGCGGGCTGACCAGGCGGTTGCGTTCGACCCTCAAGCTGGTGGACAACCTGGCGCGGGACCTGGAAACGGCCGACCGCGGCCGGGAATACCGCCGCAAGGCCGAGACCCTGGCCGCCTATCTGCACACCCTCGAGCCCGGGCAGGACCTGCTGACCGCTCCGGACCTGCGGGACGGCTCTCCGCTGGACATCGCCCTGGATCCGGCCCTCTCGGCCGCCGCCAACCTGGCGCAGTGGTTCAAGCGGGCGGGCAAGGCCGAAAAAGGGCGCGAGGTCATCGCCGGACGCTTGGCCACGGCGGAAGCCCAACGGGACGCCCTGCTGTCCCTCCGGGGGGAACTGGAGGCCCTGGCCGCCGCCACCGGAACGCCCCTGGACCGTCTGGCCCGCCTGCAGGAGTTCGCG
>JALUJS010000238.1 GCA_027056825.1 Candidatus Krumholzibacteriia bacterium
CCCCGCGCTGAAACCGTAGATGTCGTTGTAGACCTTGAAATGATCGAGATCCGAATAGATCACCGCCACGTCCCGGCCCTGATCCAGAGCCTCCTGGATCACCGCGGCGATGGTGTTGTTGCCCGGCAGGTGGGTCAGGGGGTTGGCGTCCATGTCCCGCTGGCGCATGTCCTCCGCCTCCCGCATCAGGCGACGGTGCTTGATGGGCAGGGCGATACGGGTCAGGAACTCGTTGTGGTGGCAGGGCAGCAGGATGACATCCGCCGTGCCGGCCGCGTAGGCCCGGTCGATGACCTCCGGGTCGCGCCCTCGCGCCGTGAACACCACCGGAACACCGCGATTCGCGGGATCCTCCACCAGGTTTCGGCACAGGGAAAAAGGATCGTCGCCGGTCATGCCGGCCTGGATCAGGATGAGATCCGGCGGGTGCTCCTTCAGGAGGCGGTGCGCGGTGACACCGTCCCGGGCGGTGTGCACCTCGTAGCCCTGGTCGCGCAGGGTGGCGGCATGGACCCTCACCTCCTGGCAGGCGTCGCCGATCACGAGAATGCCCGATTCCTGCGCCTTGGCGCTCATCTCAGTTCACCGCTTCACTCAACAGTTCCTCGATGGCCGCCAGGATCTCCACCCGCCGCAGGGGCTTGGTGAAGGTCCGGTCGACACCGATGCGATCGGCCCAGTCCAGGTAGTCCTCCGGCTTAATCCTGCCGCCGCCGCTGATGGCGATGATGCGCGCGGCGGGGTTGATCGCACGGATCTCCCGGATCGTCTCCAGGCCCTCCTTCTCGGGCATGACGATATCCGTCACCACAACGTCGATGACGTCGGGATCGTACCGGTTGATGGCCTGCAACCCATCGCAGGCTTCCACGACCTCATAGCCTTCCTGCTGGAAAATGTGGGTCAGCATGGACCGGACCTGGTCGTCGTCGTCCGCCAGAAGAATGGTCGCCACCGTTCGTACCTCCGTGCTGGGTTGATGCCTTGACAGCCACACTCCTGACTTATCGGTCCGCCTCGAACGGCCTTGACCAAAACCGGTGGGGATACGGGAAAAAAGGTTGACATCAATAATCATTCCTATTAGATTCTCGAAATCAATGTAAGGTTCGACAGGGAGCGGTAATCGTCATGGCCAATTACAAGATCCGGCGTCATACGCCCCAGCGCGCGGTCATTCTCGAGGAGCTGTGCGGCACCAAGGAGCACCCGACCGCCGCGGAGCTTTTCGCGCTCGTACGCCGTCGCCTGCCCCGCGTCTCCCTGGGCACCATCTACCGCAATCTCGAGGTCCTGCACGAGGACGGCCTGGTCCGGAAGCTGGAACTGGCCGGGGCCGAGACCCGTTTCGACGGCACCGTGACGCCCCACTACCATGTCCGCTGCCGGTCCTGCGGTTGCGTGCGCGACCTGCCCGCTCCGCTGCACGACAAGCTCGTGACCACGCCGCTGGAAACGGCAGGATTCAGCATCGAAGGGCACAGGCTGGAATTCTACGGCCTTTGTCCCGTCTGCCGGGTGGCCAAGGGTGAAACCCCGGACGCCGGCGTCAACAGCCACTAGCCCGCATTATTCATGAAGGAGCGTAGCGAGGATGAGGAAACAGCGCGACAGGAAAGGGGCTCGCAAGGATTTGCGAGGGAGGCGTACCCGGTGCGGTACGTTGACCGAGCAAATCCGAGAACGCCTTTCCTGTCGCGCTGTTAACCATCCGCAGTAGCTCCTTTATGAATAATCCGGGCTAGCCAAATCCGACACCTGGAACGACGCTTCAAACATGGCGCACGGGTGCGCCGCCAACCCCTGAACGAAAAAGGAGTAGCGAAATGGACAACCTCGACTTCGACTTCATCCCCATGCCCCTGGTCAGCACCGAGGCTCCGGACTTCACCGCCACCGCCGTGATGCCGGACAACAGCTTCAAGGACGACTTCAAGCTGTCGGATTACCGGGGCAAGTACGTGGTCCTGTTCTTCTACCCCCTGGACTTCACCTTCGTCTGCCCCAGCGAGATCATCGCCTTCAACAAGCAGCTCGAGGAGTTCAAGAGCCGCAACGTCGAGGTCATCGGCGTGAGCACCGACAGCCACTTCAGCCACTGGGCCTGGAAGAACACCCCCGTGGAGAAGGGCGGCATCGGCGACATCCAGTACCCGCTGGTGGCGGACTTCCAGAAGACCATCAGCCAGGACTACGGCGTCCTGCTGGAGGGCGGCATGGCCCTGCGCGGCACCTTCCTGATCGACAAGGACGGCATGGTCCAGCACAGCACCATCAACAACCTGGGCCTGGGCCGCAGCGTGGACGAGATGCTGCGCCTGGTGGACGCCCTGCAGCACCTCGAGGAGTACGGCGAGGTCTGCCCGGCCAACTGGCACAAGGGCGAGGACGCCATGAAGCCGACGGCCGAGGGCGTGGCCAAGTACCTCTCCGAGCACGCCAAGTAGCCCCTTCCCCTGCAGGGAAGCGGACATAGACAGGAACCCGGCGATGTCCCCGGCCCCTTCCTACCGGAAGAGGCCTGCGGATGACGCCGGGTTCCTGTTTTTGACCCGCTTTTCCGTCAGAAGAGGGGGCTGAAGCGGCCGCCCCTACTCCTTCGTGACCGTGGCGTTCTCGATGATGGCGCTGTACTTGTACCCCGCGCCGAAATCCTTGTCCGCCGACAGGGTGCCCTCGACCACGACCAGGTCGCCGGCCTGGACCTCGGCGTCCGAGGTCACCGTCAGGTCGGCGGTCTTTCCCGAGCCGCTGCCGTCCTGGATATGGATCCAGTTGACGCCCATGACCCGCGGCGTGAACTTCACGACCCGGCCGCGCACCTTCACCGTCTTGCCGGCCAGATCCGCCTTGGCGGCGTAGATTCCGGCGATGTCATAGCCGCCGGCCAGCTTCTCGACTCCGGAAACCCCGGCGTCGGCCACCATGTTGTGGGCCGAGGTTCCTCCCATGCCCGTCATGTCGCCGGTCGGGTGCTCGGATCCGCCGCTGGTGGGATGTTCCGAGCCGCCGCCGACAGGGTGCTCGGACCCGGCCGCCACATGCCCCTCGGGATAGATCCCGCCCACGAACCAGATCTCGTCGAAGGTGCGGTCCAGGGTCTTGCTGGGAAAATCCGTCATGAGCATGCCCCGGGGCACGGTCACCCGCTGCCCCACCTCCACCTTGGTCTGCGGAGCGGCGGCCCAGATCTTCTGCGAACCGGTGTCGAGCTGGATGTAGGTGTAGCCGCCGGCGTCCATGGTCTCGAGGATCTCCCCGGTCCAGCCGGAGGGTTGCGCGGCGGAGGCCGGAGCCGCCTCGGTCGCGGCGGTCTGCCCCGAGGTCGCGGGCTGGGCGTCCTGGTGGTCGCCGCCGTTGTTGCAGGCGCCCAGCAGGGACGCCAGGGCGAGGGACAGCAGAATCAGCATGAGCTTCCTGGTCACGATCCGCTCCTTTGTCGACGGGGACTTCGCCCCGGTTGGGTCACACACAGTCGCCCCGGCAATATAATCCCCCCTGCTCTCCCGACGCCACGGCGATGTTGCATACCGGAGATGTTCCACCTGCCGGGCAGGCCGCTGACGGGACATCGCTTCCCCGGTTGCCCGCAACCCCGGGTCGCGAATTTTCCGCAGGCCGCAGGCCGAGGACCTTTTCGCGGCACGGGGTTGCGGGGAACCGGGGAACGGGAGGGGCCTTACGGCCTGCCCAGCAGCCGGAACATCTCCCG
>JALUJS010000239.1 GCA_027056825.1 Candidatus Krumholzibacteriia bacterium
GTCCGATGTAGCCTTGCAGCTTCTCATGGCCGCCGGGGCCGGGGTGTGGGTGGGTTCCACTCTGTACTACGTCCACATCCGCCAGGCCCTGGGCATGCCCTACGGACGCCTGGTCGCGATCCTGGGAACGGTGGCCCTGTTCACCCTGTGGTCGGGCCTGGTGCTCAACCGCAAGGGCCGTCGGGTGGTCCTGCCGGACCACGACCCGGTCGGGGCCGGCTTGGGCGCATTCCTGGTGACGGCCGCGCTGCTGGTGCCGGTCCAGTTGGTCATGCATCCGGCCGGACTGCTGGCGGAGCGCTACCTCCCGTTCGCCGGCTGGTGGGAAGCGGCCGCCCTGGGCCTGTACGCCGGCTGGTTGTCCGACCGCCTGCGCGACGCGCGGCAGATCCGACGCCTGAGACCCCGTGTGTGGTTCGCCTTTTCCATCATCTTCTTCTCACAGCTGATCCTGGGGCTGGCAGGTATTGACAGGATGCTCATGACCGGCAAGCTGCACCTGCCCGTGCCCGCACTGATCGCCGCCGGACCCATTTTCCGCGGCACGGGGTTCTTCATGGCCATCCTGTTTTCCGCCTCGGTGCTCATCGTGGGCCCGGCCTGGTGCAGCTGGTTGTGCTACATCGGCGCCTGGGACGACCGGGCCGCGCGCGCTGTCCGCAAACCCGGACGCTTGCCCCGCTGGCGGCCCGCCCTGCGCGTGGGCATCCTGGTCGCCGTCCTGGCCGTGGCCTTCGCCCTGGGCCGACTCGGAGTGGCCCCGGCCACCGCCGGCATCCTGGCCGCAGGCTTCGGCCTTTTCGGCGTGGGCCTGATGGTGCTGTGGTCCCGCCGCACCGGCCACATGACCCACTGCACAGCCTTCTGCCCCATGGGCTGGTTCGCCACACGGCTGGGCAAGGTCTCGCCCTGGCGGTTGCGCATCACCCCGGCCTGCACCGACTGCGGGGCCTGCACCCCGGCCTGCCGCTATGATGCCCTCTACCCGGAGGATGTCGCCCGTCGCCGTCCCGGCGAAGCCTGCACCCTGTGCGGCGACTGCCTGAGCAACTGCCCCACCGGCAGCATCGCCCTGCAGTTTCCGGGGCTCTCGCCCACCCGGGCGCGTACGGTGTTCTTCGTCCTGGTCTGCGCCCTGCACGCGGCATGGATCGGTGTTGCGCGCCTCTGAACTTCCCGACATCGAACATCATTCGCGATGATAACGAAAACCATTTGGCGGCAATGAATTGCATCCAAGCTGCTGCGTATTCCCCTTGCCTTGTCTCCTGGGATGGTAGTAGAATATTTCCCATGCCAATACTGTGCTTTACGGTGGATCATCATGAGTGCGGAAACAGGCCTCCGGCCTGTCTGCTCCTGCTGGTCGCCTGTTGTCTGGTGTTTCTTGCCGTCCGGCCGATGCGGGCCGTCGCGCTGACAACATCCGACCGCATCGCTGTCATCACCGACCAGCTCGGCTACTTCCCCTGCATGGATTGTCACGGGGATCAGGCCACCTACTCCCAACCTCGTATTCTCGAGGAAGAGCATTCGGATCCCCTGTACTACACCGACGAGAACGGCGTCGTCCACGAGATCACGTTCGGTGAGCGGGTGCCCATCGCCGACCTGCTGGACTCGTCCCGGCCCGGCGATCTGAGCAGCGACCTGGTGGCCCGGGTGGGAAAATCGGTGCGGATACGCCAGTACATGGAATTCAACGGCCTGGCCCCCACCGATTCGGTCTGGGTCCTGCTGCACGGCGGCGGGAACATCTGGTGCCTGAACTGCCATGACGAACCCGATCGCGACAAGCTGATCAAGCTCAACGGGGAAAAGCTTACCTTCAACCAGAGCCACCTGCTGTGCGGGGAATGCCACGGGCCGGAACTTCACGACTGGGAGCAGGGCATCCACGGCAAGACCACCGGCTACTGGAACCTGGACCTGGACCGGGAAGAGACCAGCATCCGCAAGCTGTGCGTGGAATGCCACAACCCCCACGCACCGGCCTTCCCGGCCATGCAGGCCCTGCCTCCGCCGGTTTCCCGGTTGCCGCGGCGACACGCCGGCACGCCCGGCCACGCCGATGGCGCCGCGCAGGCCACGGCGCGCAAACACGAAAGTCCCGATCATGAGTAGGAAGCCCCGGTTCAAATCCGGATCATGCAGCAGGAGAGGATTCCTGAAGCTGCTGGCCGTGACCACGGCCGGAGCGGTCGCCCTGCCCGCCGAAACCGATGCCTTCGACCTGGACGCGTTCCTCCAGCGTCATTTCAAGGAGCTGGACAAGGACGACCTGGCCCGGACCCTCAAGCGTCTGGAGGAAAAATACAACCGCGACTACGGCCGCGAGGACTTCAAGGTCCGCGCTGACGGACCGCTTCCGGGCGTGAAATACGCCTACGCCCTGAACCTCTCCAAATGCATCGGTTGCCGCCGTTGCGTGCAGGCCTGCGTCGAGGAAAACAACCAGCATCGCGGCGACCCCCACCGCGGGGATCGCATCGAATACATCCGGGTACTGGAGATGGAAAAGGGCTCCCTGGATGTGGAGAAATCGGAACACTACTACGACCACGACGTGCCGGCGGAGGGCAAGTACTACATGCCCGTCCAGTGCCATCACTGCAACGACGCGCCCTGCGTCAGGGCGTGCCCCGTCGAAGCCACCTGGCAGGAACCGGACGGCATCGTTGTGGTGGACTACAACTGGTGCATCGGCTGCCGCTACTGCGCCGCGGCCTGCCCCTACTGGGCCCGCAAGTTCAACTGGGTGGAGCCGCGGATCCCCGCCGAGGAGATCAACCCGGACACCCATTACCTCGGCAACCGGCCCCGTTACAAGGGAGTCATGGAGAAGTGCACCTTCTGCATCAACCGGGTGCGGCGGGGGCTGAACCCCGCCTGCCATGACATCTGCCCCACCGGCAGCCGGAAATTCGGGAACATCCTGGACAAGGACAGCGTGATCCGCCGAATCATCGAGACCAAGCGGGTCTTCATCCTCAAGGAGGATGTGGGGACCGACCCCAGTTTCTACTATTTCTTCGACTGACGGGCGGGACCCTGCCGGACCTGCCCCAGCCCGGGAAAGCTGTGTCCATGACCTATCTGGTTTTCTTCCTGCGCTCGATCCGGGGCATGTTCCACGGCGGCCCCCTGTACCGCGGCTGGCTGCTGTTGCTGGCCTTCATCGCCACGGTGGGCGCCTATGCCTACAGCCGGCAGGCTGTCCACGGCCTGGGCGTCACCGGCATGACCGACGAGGTCAGCTGGGGCTTCTACATCGCCAACTTCACCTTCCTGGTGGGGGTCGCTGCCGCAGGCGTCATGATGGTCATCCCCGGCTACCTGTACCACCGCAAGGAGATCAAGGGGGCCGTCCTGCTGGGCGAAATCGTGGCCATCGGCGCCCTGATCATGTGCCTGCTGTTCGTGGTCGTGGACCTGGGCCGGCCTGACCGCATGTGGCACATGATCCCCCCCTTCGGGAGGTTCCACTTCCCTACCTCCATGCTGAGCTGGGACGTGGTCGTCCTGAACGGATACCTGCTGCTCAACCTGCACATCCCCGCCTACCTGCTGTACAAGAAGTACCGGGGTGAGAAACCGGCCACCTGGCTCTACCTGCCCTTCGTTTACCTCTCCATCATCTGGGCCATCAGCATTCACACCGTCACGGCCTTCCTGTACACCGGACTGGCGGGCAAGCCCTTCTGGAATACCG
>JALUJS010000240.1 GCA_027056825.1 Candidatus Krumholzibacteriia bacterium
CCCCGGGCAAGCTCTCCACGCGCTGGGGCGGCTTCCTGCGGGAGATCGACACGTTCGACGCCGCCTTCTTCGGGATCAGTCCGCGCGAGGCCGAGAGTCTCGACCCGCAGCAGCGCCTGCTGCTGGAACAGACCTGGCTGGCCCTGGAGGACGCCGGTCTGCGCGCCGACGCGGTGCGGGGCTCGCGCACCGGCGTGTTCGTGGGGATCAGCACCAAGGACTACTGGGAGATGGTCAAGTGGCAGGGGCGCGAGAAGATCGATGCCTACCAGGCCACCGGCGCGGCTTCCAGCGCGGCGGCCGGCCGCCTGTCCTACTTCTTCGGGTTCAAGGGGCCGTGCGTGGCCCTGGACACCGCCTGCAGCTCCTCGCTGGTGGCGGTGCACGAGGCGGTGCAGAGCCTGCGCCGGGGCGAGAGCGAGCTGGCCGTCGCCGGCGGCGTCAACGCCATCCTGACCCCGGATGTGACCATCGGCTTCTCCAAGGCGCGCATGATGGCGCCGGACGGCCGCTGCAAGACCTTCGACGCGGCCGCCGACGGCTACGTGCGCGGCGAGGGCTGCGGCATCGTGGTGCTCAAGAGGCTGAGTGACGCCCGGCGCGACGGGGACCGCATCCTGGGCGTGATCCGGGGTTCGGCGGTCAACCAGGACGGCGACAGCTCCGGCCTGACGGTGCCCAGCGGTCCCAGCCAGGAGGCGGTCATCCGCGACGCGCTCCGTGACGCGCGCCTGGAGCCCGGCAAGATCACCTACCTGGAGGCCCACGGCACGGGCACGAGCCTGGGCGATCCCATCGAGGTGCAGTCCGCGGCCGCGGCCCTGGGGCCGGGCCACGATGCCGAGCATCCGTTGCTGATGGGGTCGGTCAAGACCAACATCGGGCACCTGGAGTCCGCCGCGGGGGTGGCCGGACTGCTCAAGGCCCTGCTGGCGGTGCGTCACGGGCGCATTCCCGCCTCCCTGCACTTCCACGAACCCAACCCTTACGTCCCCTGGGACAAGTTCCCGGTGCAGGTGGTGGCCGAGCCGCGGGAGTGGCCCGCCGACCGGCCCCGGATCGCCGGGGTCAGCTCCTTCGGCTTCGCGGGCACCAACGCCCACGTCGTCGTGGAGGCGCCCCCGGAGGAACCCGCCCCCGCTGCGGCGCAAACCCATGAGGACGAGGCGGGCGTGCTGGTCCTGTCCGCGCGCACCGAGGAGGACCTGGCCCGCCTGGCTGGCGCCTATGCCGCGCGCTGCACCGGCCTGTCCGGGTCGGAACTGCGCGACGTCGTGTTCGCCGCCAACACCACGCGCAGCCGCCTGTCCGCCCGCGCCGGGGTGGCCTTCACCTCGGCCGGGGATCTGGCCGCGGGCCTGGAGAGCCTGGCCGCGGGCAAAACCGCCGCCGGGCTGGTGACCGGTTCCTGGGCGGGAGGCCCGCAGCCCCTCGTGGCCGGGCTGTTCACAGGCCAGGGCTCCCAGTACCCCGGCATGGGCAAGGCCCTGTACGGGCACGAACCGGTGTTCCGGGACGTGGTGGACCGCTGCGCGGGGGTGTTCGACAGCCTGCAGCCCGAGGGCGCCCCCGGCCTGCGCGAGGTGATGTTCGGGGAAGACGCCGAACTGCTCAAGCAGACGGCCTACACCCAGCCCGCCCTGTTCGCCATCGAAGTGGCCCTGGCGGCGCTCTACGCCGCGTGGGGCGTGCGGCCGGAGATCCTGCTGGGACACAGCGTGGGCGAGATCGTCGCGGCCTGCGTGGCCGGCGCGTTCACCCCCGAAAACGGCATGCGCCTGATCGTGGCGCGGGCCCGGCTCATGGGCTCGCTCCCGGCCGGCGGGGCCATGGCCTCGATCCAGGCCGATCCGGAGGTTGTGGAGAAGGCGGCCGCGGAGGCCGGCCTGGACGTCGCGGCCTACAACGGGCGCGACACGGTGGTCAGCGGCCCGGCGGAGAACATCGAGGCGCTGTGCGCGGGGCTGAAGGAGGAGGGGGTCCGCTGCACGGTCCTGAAGACCTCCCACGCCTTCCACAGCCGCCTGATGGAGCCCATCCTCGAGGAGTTCGCCGCGGTGGCGGCGGAGATCCCCGCCGCGCCCCTGCAACTGCCCGTGGTCAGCAACCTGACCGGGGAGGTCATGGAGCCCGGCCATGTCATTCCCCCGTCGTACTGGGCCGACCACATCCGCAACCCGGTGCGCTTCGCGGGGGGCGTCCGGATCCTCGCCGAGCGCGGGGTCCAGGTGGTCGTGGAGATGGGGCCGCACCCGGTGCTGGCCACCATGGGCCAGCAGTGCTGGCCCGCCGATGTCGCTACCGAGCCCGCCTGGATCGGGACCCTGCGGCGGGACAAGAACTCCCTGCGCCAGGCCTTCAAGGCCGCGGGCGCGCTGTTCTGCGCGGGCGTCGAACCGGACTTCGCCGCCATGGAAGGGGAAGCGCGGGCGCGCCGCCGGCATGTGTCCCTGCCTCATTATCCATTCGCCCGCAAGCGCTTCTGGGTCGAGATCCCCGAGCAGATGCGCAACCCGCGGGAGCTGTTGAGCCAGTACCTGTACCGCATGGAGTGGCGGCCGACCCCCTGGCCACCGGCCGGAGCGGGGGCCGGCGGCGCCTGGCTGATCATCGGCGGGGGCTCCGGGCTGTCCGGATCCCTGGCTGCTGAGGTCCGCGGCGCCGGCGGGACGGCCGTTTTCGCCGCCACCGTCGCCGATGTCGCTTCCGCGCTGGCTTCCCTGCCTGCCGACGAGACCGCACCGGTCATCGTGGCGGACCTCGGCGCGCTGGACGCCGCCGCGGAAGCGGATGATCCCGGAGCCGAGGCGGCTGTGGGCCGCGGCCTGGACCTGGTACGCGCCCTGGCCGACGCCGACCGGCCCCTGAGCCTGTGGCTGGTGACCCGCGGCGGCCAGGATGTCGTTCCCGGCGAGGGCGCCGACCCGCGCCAGGCGGCCCTGTGGGGCCTGGGCAAGGTGATCGATGTGGAGTTGCCGCACCTGTGGGGCGGCCTGGTGGACCTGGATCCGGTAGGTGGAGCCGACGAGGCCGCCCTCCTGGCGCGGACCATCACCGCGGCCGACGGGGAAGATCTGTGCGCCGTGCGCGGCGCCGAGCGCCTGGGCGCGCGCCTGGAGCGCGTGGACGCCGGCGGCCTGCCGCCCCGCATCGAGCCTCCCGCGGACGGCACGATCCTGGTCACCGGCGGGCTGGGCGCCCTGGGCCTGGCCACGGCGCGCCGCCTGGCCGAGCGCGGCGCCGCGGCGCTGGTGTTGACCAGCCGCCGCGAGCCCGGCGAGCAGGCGCAGCAGGTGATGGCCGAGCTGCGGGAGCAGGGCTGCCGTGTCGAGGCGATGTGCGCGGACGTGGGCGACGAATCGTCGCTGCGGGGCCTGTTGGAACAGATCGCCGGGTCGGACCTGCCCCCGGTGCGCGGGGTGGTCCACGCCGCGGGCGTGGCCGACGCCAAGCCCCTGCTGGAGATCACCCCCCAGGACCTGGAAACGGTCCTGCACGGCAAGGCGGCCGGCGCGTGGCTGCTGGATCGCCTGACCCGCGAACAGGGGTTGGACCTGGCGCTCTTCGTGTGCTTCTCGTCCATCTCCGCGGTGTGGGGCGGGCACAGCCAGGGCCATTACGCGGCGGCCAACGCGTTCCTGGACGCTCTGATGGCCCGGCGCCGGGCCGACGGCCTGGCGGGGGTGGCCGTGAACTTCGGTCCGGTCGCGG
>JALUJS010000241.1 GCA_027056825.1 Candidatus Krumholzibacteriia bacterium
GGCCGAGGCGATGATCAGGTCCGGTTGCATGCTGCGGGCCAGACCGAAGGCGATGTGGCTGCGGAAGGCCACCACGGCCTCGACGCCTCGATCCCGACACAGTTCGGCCACGTTTCCCAGCGGGCACTCCATGCAGGTCAGGCACTGCGCCAGGGTTTCCTGCACGGGCGCCCGGCAGCCGGTTTTCTTGACACAGCGGGGCATGATGAGCATGACCGAGCCCGGGGTCCGGCCGCGCAGGTGGGCGTGGACGCGGCGGTTCTGGGCGGTGACCAGGCGGTCGATGAAGCGGTTCTCCAGCCGGGGCCAGGGCCGCAGCAGCAGGCGCACGGCCGCGACCCACCAGACGAAGGGCCGGTGCTGCCAGGGGGAGCGGAAACCGGTGATGCCGCGGACTTCAGCCATGGCCGGCATCCCCCTCCCGGTCCGCGCGCTCCAGCCACTGGTTGCGGATGGCGAAAGCCAGCACTCCGAAGCTCACCGCCACGTTGAGGGACTTCTTGATCCCGGCCATGGGAATCTCCAGGACCTGGTCGGCCAGGGCGATCAGTTCGGGGCTCACGCCGCGGACCTCGTGGCCCACGACGAAGCAGCAGGGAAAGGGAAACCCAAAATCCCGCCAATCGCAAGCCGACGGATCCTGTTCCAGGACGATCAGGGGCAGGTCGCGGGCCCGGATCGCACGGGCGGCCTCCACCGCGTCGGCGTGGTAGTCCCATGGCACCGACTCGGTGGCGCCCAGGGCGGTCTTCTCCAGGTCCGGGCGGGGTGGAGTGCAGGTCATGCCCGTGAGGTAGAGGCCGGCCAGCCCGGCGGCGTCGGCGGAGCGGAACATCGATCCCACGTTCCAGGCGCTGCGGATGTTGTCCAGCAGGGCGTAGACCGGCATGACCCGCCGCGTATCGTCGGGTGTGGAAGGGTTGTCCGTCGCGTTTTTCCGGCGATCCTCCATGCGGGGCATTGTGTGCGGAAAAAACCGATGATGCAACCATGATCGGGGTAAACCCGCGGTGCACCGCGCCGATACCTGTATCAGTCATACCGAACCGCCAACCGACGGGATACGACCGCGCATGAAACGCAAGACTGTCTCCCTGTGCATGATCGCCCGGGACGAGGAAGCAACCATCGGCACCACCATCAAGTCCGTCCTGGCCCTGGTGGACGAGATCATCGTGGTGGACACCGGATCCCGGGACAATACGGCCATCATCGCCGAGGGCTATGGCGCCCGCGTGCTGGACGCTCCCTGGGAGGATGATTTCGCAGCCGCCCGCAATCGCGCCATCGACGCCGCCGGTGGGGACTGGATCCTGGTCCTGGACGCCGACGAGTACCTGCAGTCGGTGCGGCCGGTGGACTTCCAGCGGCTGCTCCACGCGCCGCGGGTGGCGGCCTATACCCTGGATGTGGTGGACGATTCCGGCCGCGAGGTCCCGGGCGGCGGCAACCGCGTGCGCCTGTTCCGGAACCATCCTTTGCTGCGGTTTTCCTATCCCATTCATGACAACGTGGAGGCCGGGCTCGGTGCCTACTGCCGGGCCACCGGGCACGAGGTCGTGGCCTCGGGGCTGACCGTGATCAACGAGGGCCTGGGCGCGGAACGCGCCCAGCAGGCGGCCCGCCGGAAGCAGCGGATCCTGCGCCTGGCGCGGCGGGAACGGCCGGACGAACCGTATTTCGCCTACCTGAACGGGTGTTGCTCCCTGCAGATGCTCGGGGATGATGTCCTGCCCACCGCGGGGGTCGAGGCGGCCCTGGCGGAAATGGAGGCGGCCTGGAACCTGGTCGGGGTCGCAGACCGCGAGGCGGCCGAGGCTCCGGGCTGGCTGCCGGATCTGGGTTGCCGTCTGATCAGCGGTCGTTTGGCCACCGGGGCGCTGGCCAGGGCCAGGCGGATCGCCGCTGACCTGTTGGCCCTTTATCCCCACGAGCCCTGCGTGCTGCTGCAGGGAGTGGCCGCGGATCTGGCCCGCCTGCGGGAGATCCGGGGCGCCCAGGGCAGCCTGGAGTTCCGGCAGACCGCCGCCCGCATCGAAAGCTGGCTCGAGCGCATCGCTGACCACCGGCTGCGCGCCGGCGCCAGCGGGGTGGAGAACCGTCGGCTGGCATTGTATCCGCTGCGCTACCGCGGGGAACTGGCGCTGCTCCTGGGCCGGGTCAGCGAAGCGGTGACCTGGTTCGAGCAGGCCCTGGACCTGGACCCCTCGTATTCCCAGGCCTGGCTCGGCATGGCCGAATGCTGCGAGTTCGCCGGAGACCGCAAACGGGCCCTCAAACTGTACCTGAGAACCGTGGCCGCCTGTCCCGACAACTACCGGGCCTGGCTGCAGGGAAGCCTCCTGATGCGGGGCATGGACTGCCCCGGCAACGCCCGGACCTGGTGGAACCGCTTCTGCAGCAACTTCCCGGCCCACCCGGCGGCCCGCCTGCCGGAGCCCGTAACCGGCGAACTGCAGACCTGTTGACGCGGGTCCGTCCGTGCTGCCCACGCCCTGCCGGAAGCGTCCGGGGAATTTGCTTGTCTATGGACCCCGGGGGTGAGTAATTTTCTTCATGATCAATCCGGCCTGTCCGCACGCGGCCACGGGAGTTCCCCGGTCGCGGCCGTCCCGGCCGGATGTCCGGTTTCGCCCATCCCGTGACGAGAGAAAGGGAGATCGAGCATGAAGGGTTCTAAGGTCGTTCTGGTGATAGGAACGGGAACCATCGGGGAGCCTCTGATCGGGCTGCTCTGCGCCTTCAAGGCCCAACTGGGCATCGACGAGGTGCTTTTCCACAAGCGCACCCCCCTGCTGACCGACCGCAGCAAGGTGACCGACCTGCTCGGTCGCGGCGCCCGCCTGGTGACGGACACCGACCGGGTCAAGGGGTTCGAGGAACTGGGCATCAAGCCCGAGATGGTCACGGAGGAAGCCATGGCGGCCGCCCGCGTGGTGGTGGACTGCACGCCGTCGGGCAACAAGATGAAGGAGATGTGGTACTCCAAGTACGAGGACAGCACGGACCTGTTCATCGCCCAGGGCAGCGAGTCGGGCTTCGGCAAACCCTACGCCCGCGGCATCAACGACGAGGTGCTTGAGGTCGGCAAGGACAAGTACCTGCAGGTCGTCAGCTGCAACACCCATAACCTGTCGGTGCTCATCAACCTCTTCGGCCTCGGCGACGAGGGCCCGGAGAACCTGGAGGAGGGCCGGTTCGTCTGCATGCGCCGGGCCAACGACATCAGCCAGGACGACAAGTTCGTGCCGAGTCCCCAGGTGGGCGGGCACAAGGATCCCCGCTTCGGCACCCACCACGCGCTGGATGCCTGGCGGTTGTATCAGACCAAGGGCGAGGCCTACGACCTGAACCTGTTCAGCTCCGCCCTGAAGGTCAACAGCCAGCTGATGCACGTGATCCACTACAACCTGAAGGTGAAGAAGCCGGTCACCAGGGATGAACTTGTGCGGCGGGTCGAGGAGAACGACCGCGTGGCCGTCACCCACAAGACCACGGCCAACAGCGTGTTCTCCTTCGGGCGCGACCACGGGTTCTGCGGCCGCATCCTCAACCAGTCGGTGATCCCACCGACACGCTGCACATCAGCGAGGACGGACGCAGCATCAGCGGTTTCTGCTTCACGCCCCAGGACGGCAACAGCCTGCTGAGTTCGGTGGCCGCCACCGTGTGGGGGCTGTATCCGGAGACCT
>JALUJS010000242.1 GCA_027056825.1 Candidatus Krumholzibacteriia bacterium
GCCGCGGCGGCCCCGGACGCGGACATATGGCTGAAGATCGACACGGGGCACCACCGCACGGGCCTGCCCTGGAACGATGGCGCGGCCCTGCGCGCGGTGGCCGGCTCCCTCGGAAGGCCGCCGGCCGGGCTGCTCACCCACGCCGGCCACGCCTACGGACTGCGGGATCGCGACGCCCTGGTCGGGCTCTGGCGACGGATACGGGACCGCATGGGCCACGCCGCCACCCTGCTGGACATCCCCGGCCTGCGGGTGTCGGTGGGCGACACGCCCACCTGCAGCGTCACCGGGGACCTGTCCGGTGTGGACGAGATCCGTCCCGGGAATTTCGTCTTTTACGACCTGATGCAACTGGAGATCGGTTCCTGCTCGGCTGCGGACCTGGCCGCCGCGGTGGCCTGCCCGGTGGTGGGGATCTACCCCGAGCGCCGCCAGGTGGTGGTCCACGGGGGCGCCGTCCATCTGTCGAAGGAGAGTCTCTCCACCTCCGGCGGCCCGGTTTTCGGCCGGGTCGGTGTTCTCGATCCGCCGCGGATCCTCGACGGGGCCATCGTCACCGGGCTGTCCCAGGAGCACGGCGTCATCACCTTCGCACCCGAAGCCTTTCCCGGGGCCACGGACCTGGCGCCGGGCGACCCCCTGCTGATCTGGCCGGTCCATTCCTGCCTCGCTGCCGACCTGCTGGAGGTGCGACCGCGCCCTTCCTCTCTTATCCTGTCCTGAAGAAACAAGACCTGTTCAATCCAATATCAGGAAGGACGCCATGCCCCCGCGACGTTCCCTGCTTGCCCTGCTGATGCTCATGACGGTCGCGGTCCCGGTGTTCGGGACCGCCGCGGCCCAGACCGCCTCCGCCCGCTACCGCGTGGTCTTCGACGCCACCTGGAGCGCCGAGACCCACCCGCAGGATTTTCCCGGCTTCCCCCACTTCTCCCCTCCCATCGGCGGAACCCACGACACCACGACGCACTTCTGGCGCGCAGGGGAGCCGGCGAGCCTGGGCATGAAGCGGATGGCCGAGTGGGGGTCCACCTCACCGCTGGACGCGGAGATCCTGGACGCCGTGGCGGCCGGAACCGCCGGCGAGGTCATCGAGGCCCCCTGGATCCCGTCCTCGCCCGGCTCCACCGCCACCGAGTTCACCGCCACCCTGGACCACCCCCTGGTGACCCTGGTGGCCATGATCGCCCCCAGTCCGGACTGGTTCGTGGGAGTGGACGGGGCGTCCCTGCTGGCGGGTGGGGCCTGGCTGGATACGCTCACGATCCCGCTGTTCCCTTTCGACGCGGGCACGGACGACGGGACCACCTACACCTCGCCCGATGATCCGTCCCAGCCGCCGACGCCGATCTTCGCCGTCACCGGGCCGCCCTTCACGCCGGGGGTGGAACTGGGAACCTTCACCTTCATACGCCTCGACGCGGTGGCCCCGGTTCCCGGCGCGGACGCCCTCGCCCTGCGGATCGCGCCCAACCCCTTCAATCCCCGCACCACCATCCGGTTCAGTCCGCCGGCCGCGGACCTGGCCCGCGTCGAGATCTTCGACGTGGCCGGTCGCCGCGTGCGGTTGCTGGCAGCCGGAACCTTCGGTCCCGGTCCCGTATCCATGGCCTGGGACGGTCTGGACGACGCCGGGCGCCCCGTCCCCTCGGGCGCCTACCTGGTCGGCGTCCACGGCCCGGGCTGGGGAGCCGCCGCCCGGGCCATGCTCGTCAGGTAGCCGGCCCGGGGTCCACCGCCGCCCGCTGCGACCAGTACCACACGGCCTCGGCGAACTGCTCGGCGGTGTAGGCGCAGAAGGTGCCGCCGGGTTTCTCCAGCATGTTGCGGGCCATGGTCAGCGGATCCATGGGTTCGTCCGCAACCGGTCCGGCCAGCAGGCAGACCACCTCCCAGTCGAAGTCTCCGCTGCGCTCGCCCCCGTTCTCCAGCAGGGAGGCGGCGGAATAGAGGACCACCGCGGCGTGCCGCACCGGCTCCCGCGGCCCGTCGGCCAGCACCCGGATGTAGCCCTCCTCGTGGGGCTGGCGGCGCGTGAATTCCGCCCGCAGACGCGTACTTTCGTCCACCTTGACGGTGGCCGAGACGAAGCGCTCGCAGGGCACCGGCACGATGACCACCTTGTCCAGATCCACGCGTCCGGCCCCGGGCCTCCGCGCCGCCCAGCCGGCGCGCACCAGTTCCAGCAGTTCCTTTTCGGAACCCTCGAACCAGACATGGCTGCCGCCGCGGACATGCCGGCCGCGGGCGAAATCGCTCCAACCCAGGCGCAGGCCCGCGGAATCATCATTTTTCAAGACGGCGACCTCCCCTTGTATTATGTTGCCTGCCGACAGAAGCGACACTCTCGCCCCCGGACAGGCAGGAAGCATGATGGATTATCCGGTCAACGACAAGCAGCTGATCCGCGACTGCCGGATCGGCGAAGGCACCAAGGTCTGGAACTTCGTCAACCTCTACGAGTGCGAGATCGGCCGGGACTGCATGATCGGCACCTTCACCGAGATCCAGGCCGGCGTGAAGATCGGCGATCGCACCCGCGTCCAGAGCCACACCTTCATCTGCGAGATGGTGACCATCGGCAGCGATGTCTTCGTGGGCCACGGCGTGATGTTCATCAACGACACCATGCCCCCGCAGGCCGACCGGGACAAGTGGCTGCCGACGATCATCGAGGACGGCGCCAGCCTGGGCAGCAACGCCACCATCCTGCCCGTGCGCGTAGGGAAAAACGCCGTGGTGGGGGCCGGCGCCGTGGTGACCAAGGATGTCCCCGACGGGGCCGTCGTCGCCGGGTGCCCCGCGCGCATTCTCCGTTACCGGGAAGGTTATGGGCCCGAATAGGACCATTCCCGCCAAGGCCCTGGTCCCGAGGCTCATCCTTGGTCTGCTGGCCGTCGCGGCCGTCCCGGCGGCAGCCGGACCCGCGTCAGACGGTGCGCCCGATTATCCTGACACCGCCTCCGCCGGCATGGTCCTGCCCGACCTGGTGGTCAGCGGCGAGGCCGCTTCGCCCCCCGCCGCCGGACGCGTGGTCCTCTCGTCCTTTCGCGTCGATCTGGAGGACGCCGCCACCGCGGCGGATCTCGGCTTTCTGCTGCCTTCCACCCGGGTAGGCGTCAACTCCCGCGGCGAATCGATGCTGATGATCCGTGGCGCTCCCGAACGCCACGTCCAGACCTTCCTGGACGGCATCCCCCTGAACCTCCCCTGGGACGAGCGCGTGGACCTGGGCTCGATCCCCGTGACCGGCGGCCTCCGGCTGGAGGGACGCCGCGGGCTGGCCAGCCTGCTGGAAGGCCCCGGCGTCCTGGCCGGCAGCGTTCGCCTGGAAGCGGCCGTTCCCGCGCCCGGACCGGTGTCCCGCATGCGGGCCGTGCTGGGGGAAGGCGGGCTGACACGCCTGGACGCCTCGGCCGGCGGCGACCTGGGCGCCTGGCGCGTGGGCGGCGGTTTCAGCTGGAACGACAGGGACTCCTGGCCCCTGCCCGCCGGAGGAGGGGACCGCTTCAACAGCGACCTCGACCAGTACGCGGTGCTGGTCCGGGCGGGCCGGCCGGTGGGCTCCGGCGGCCGGCTGAACCTGCTGTTGACCCGCTGGCACGAGGTGCGAGGAGTACCCCCCGAACTGCACCTGGGGAATGCGGCCCGCTTCTGGCGCTACCCGGTGCGCAAACGCACCCTCG
>JALUJS010000243.1 GCA_027056825.1 Candidatus Krumholzibacteriia bacterium
CACCGCCAGGGTGTGCTCGAAGTAGCTGAGGAATTCGTTGACCCGGCACTCGCGCGCCGAGGGGAAGTAGCGGTCCCGCAATTGGGTCTCGTCCGCGGGCATATCCAGGCCGGCGGCCGCGCCCAGTTCGCGGAAGGTCTCCAGGCGCAGGCTGCCGTCCAGGTGGCAGTGCAGGTCGGTCTTGGGCAAGGCGCGCAGGACCTCGTCGGGGATGTCCTTGCCGCGCAGCAGGTCGCTGGGCCGGTAGTGCCCCGTTCTCATCGCTCGCCTCCATCGCGGGCCGCCTCCACGACGGCCTGTTCATGTTTCTCCGCGTGGGCGGTCCGGATCATGGCCAGCAGGTCGGCCTGGGCGCGGGCATCGTCCCGCAGGTTCACCTGCTCGGTGTCGATGATCCGCACCGGGCACAGGGCCGGGGCGCGTTCGATCCAGTCCCCGTAGGCCTCGTGCAGCCTGCGCAGGAAATCCAGGGGGATCTCCTGCTCGCATTCGCGTCCGCGCTGGCGGATCCGTTCCAAGGCCGTCTCGGGCCGGCACTTCAGGTAGATGATCAGGTCCGGCGGCTGCAGGAAGGCGGCCATGTTGCGGAAGATTTCCCGGTAGTTCTCGTAGTCGCGGTCGTCCATGCAGCCGATGCGGTGCAGGGTGGGCGCGAAGATCTCCACATCCTCGTAGATGGTGCGGTCCTGGACGGCCGATGCGGGTTCATCGAGGATCTTCTTCTGGATCTCGAAGCGCTTGCTCAGGAAGTAGACCTGCAGGTGGAAGCTCCACCGCTTCATGTCCTTGTAGTAGTCGTCCAGGTAGGGGTTGTTGATCACCGGCTCGAAGAACATGCGCCAGCCGAAGACTTCGCCGATCATCGAGGTGACCATGCTCTTGCCCACGCCGATATTGCCGGCCACGGACACGAAGAAGGGCGTCGCCGGCTGTTCGCGCCGCGGAAACTGCTTCTTGAGGGCCTGGTATTCCATGCTCCTGCTCCCATGAGGACCGGTGATACGCGACCGGCCAGGGCTTCACCCCCTGGCCGATCCGCTCGGGTCTCTCATTTTAGCTCCCGGGGAGCAGGTATGCCAACGGGAAACGGCTGCGGGCTGGCCGGTACCACCAATGCGGGCTAGGACCCCACCATCTTCACGAGGTTCTCGGAGATCTCGCTCAAACCCCCGCCGATGTCCGTCAGCCCCCGGCTGCCATGGG
The DNA here is from genome assembly GCA_027056825.1 of Candidatus Krumholzibacteriia bacterium. Classification (GTDB taxonomy): domain Bacteria; phylum Krumholzibacteriota; class Krumholzibacteriia; order LZORAL124-64-63; family LZORAL124-64-63; genus JAHJTW01. The sequence continues at coordinate 1,204 of JALUJS010000243.1, forward strand.
CCGACCGCTCGGCCAGGGCGGCGTTGTCCTGGCTGACCTGGTCGATGTGGGCCACCGCCTGGCGCAGTTGCTCGATCCCCGCGGCCTGTTCGTCCGTGTCCGCGGCCACCCGGCTCATGAGTTCGCAGGTCTCCTCGATATCGGTGGCGATGGACTTGATCAGGCCCTCCACGTTCTGGGCGGCGCGGACCCCGTTGTCGGCGTTGTGGTGGGAATCCTGGATCAGTTGGGAGGTCTCCTGGGCCGCCGCGCTGCAGCGCTGGGCCAGGTTGCGGACTTCCTCCGCCACCACCGCGAAACCCTTGCCGGCGTCACCGGCGCGAGCCGCTTCCACCGCCGCATTCAGGGCCAGCAGGTTGGTCTGGAAAGCGATATCGTCGATGGTCTGGATGATGCGGCTGGTCTGGTCGGAGGTCTCCTTGATGGAGCCCATGGCCGAGATGAGCCCGTCCACGGCCACCTTGCCCTCTCTGGCCTGGGCCATGGCCCCCTCGGCGCGGTCCATGGCCTGGCCGGAATTGGCAGCGTTGGCCTTGGTCCGGGAGGTCAGATCCTCCAGGGAGGCCGCGGTTTCCTGGAGGCTCGCGGCCGTGGAATGGACCGATTCGGCCAGCCGGCTGCTGGCCTCGTCGAAGCCCTGCGCCTCCCGGGCCAGGGTATTGACATCCTCCCGGATCCGGGACGAGAACCTGCGCACCGGGCCCATGACCATCCTGTTGAGCAGGACCGTCAGGGCGGCCACCGTCAGCAACACCGACAGCACCCCGGCCAGGATGCTGTTGCGTGTGACCCCCGCCAGCGCCGCATCCGCATCCCGGGTGCTGATCACCACGCTGGCCAACCCCAGCACGTCCCCGCTCTGCGCGTTATCGTGGCACTCCAGGCAACTGGCGCGGGCGACCACAGGCTGGATCCGGTGGAGGGTGTGGCCGGAGCGGTCGGCCGTCTCCAGGACGCGTCCGGTCCGCAACACCTCGTTTTCCGCGGGGCCGGAAGGTTCGGCGCCCTTCCGGATCCCGAATTCCTCGGCCACCGACGGCGCGCGCACGGCCCGCACGGACTCCAGCCCCGGGGTGGCCTCCACCTGCGCGATGAAGGATTCGAGGCTCTCCATGTCCCCGAGTTCCCCGAAGGTGCTCATGGCGTGGGTGATGCCCGAGACCGCGACCTCGGCGGCCGCCTGTTCCTGCCGGTGGGAAAGGCTTCGGGTGGATACGACATTGAAGATGGTCGAAAGGCCGAGAACGAGGATCAGGCAGCAGCCTATGGTCAGGATGACTTTTTCGCGCAGGGACATGGTTCCCCCCATCCGCACAACCCAGGGTCGCATCCGCCGAAGGGCGGCCGTTTCCCCTGTTATCGGAATGTGAAAAGGGGATTAAAGCCCAAATTCCCGGGATCAGTTGGGCGGTGGGGGCGGTTCCTGGTTGAGATAGATGTAGTGCTCGCTGCTGATGAACTTGCGCACCTCGCCCAGGTCCGGCAATACCAGGTAGACGTAGGCGGCGTAGTCAACATCCTCGGCGCCGCTGCCGATGCGCACGTCCACCACAGCCAGGGAAACCGGGCCTGGGGTATCGTCCAGATCACCGAAGGCCAGGTCGTACAGGCCGTCGGGCTGGAAGACCTGCACGCGGTCGTTGCCGGTATCGGCCACGAAGATCCGGCCGCTGCCGTCCACGGCCACGGCCCGGGGCCGGTTGAACTCGCCCTCGGCGTCGCTGGGGGCGCCGACCCAGTCGGTCTGACCACAGGTGGCCGCGTTGCCCAGCACGTAGTCGGCCGCCGCGGGCGGCACGCAGGTGGGGGCGTGGAAGAGGCCCGCGTGGCCGCGCCAGGGATCCTGGTCGCCGGTCTGGGGCGTGGTGTCGTCGAAATCCGGCTCGCTGACGAAGCGGATGACCCAGTTGCGGGCGGAGTCCGCGTCACATACCAGCAGGCTGTCCTCGCTGTCGGTGGCCAGGCCGGCGGGCACGTGGACGAAGCGGGCCGCGTCCCCGTCGCTGCGCGCCAGGATGCCGAAGGGGGACAGGCCGTTGAAATCGTCGAAGGCGTAGCGGTGCACCACGCCCGCGGCCGGGTCGGAGATGTAGAGGAAGGTGCGCGCGCCGGGTTCGGACTCGATGCCGACGGGGTTGGTGGCCATGGCCACCCCTTCCTGCACATCAGGCACCGGGCTGGAACCGAGGTACCCGAGGTCGGTGGCGGCGAACCAGCTGACCAGACCCGCGTCCTGCTCCAGGACGAAGACCAGTTCGCCCGTCCGGTCCAGGCACAGGGCCGCCGGGCCGGCCAGGTCGCCCACCGCGGCGATGCGGCCGTACTCCTGGTCCCGCTTGGTGAGCGAGTCGGCCGTCAGCACGAAGATGCTGCCCTGGCTGGAGGCGATCTGCAGGGGCGCGGTGTCGACGTAGCTGTCGTCGAGGATGTAGGCGCTGACCGAGAACAGGCCCGTGGGCGCGGGAATGGCGCTCGTCTC
>JALUJS010000244.1 GCA_027056825.1 Candidatus Krumholzibacteriia bacterium
CATAGCTGCGCTTGGGCATCTCCGCAAACGCGGTCAGGGGCACGTCGGCCAAGGGGTCCAGTTCCACCCGCGGCTGGGGAATGATGAACTCGACACCCGGGCAGTCGGCCAGGGCGCCCTCTTCGATTCCCACGAGGTACACCTTGCGCTCCGCCGACTTGTTCTGCAGGTGCATGGTGTAGAGGTTGCGGATCTTGTCGCCCTCGAAGCTGAAAGGCAGGCCCCGGGAACGCATCACCGTGACCTGGAAGCTCTCCCGGTGTGTGGCGCGCACCACGAACAGGGCCGCCAGCACCACGATCAGCGCGGCGTAGATGAAGAAACGGGGACGCAACAGGCGGGACTTGCCGGTCTCGAAACCGCGGGAGGAATCGAAACGGATCAGGCCCCGCGGTTTGCCGATCTTGTCCATGATATCGTCACAGGCGTCGATGCAGTTGGTGCAGCCGATGCATTCCATCTGCAGGCCGTTGCGGATATCGATGCCGATAGGACACACATCGACGCATCGCCGGCAGTCGATGCAGTCGCCGCCCTCGTTGACACCCTTGTGGCGGGGTTCCCCGCGTTTCTTGTCGTAACCGATGATGATGGTGTCGTAGTCCACCAGGGTGGATTGCAGGCGGCCGTAGGGGCAGATGATCAGGCAGGTCTGCTCGCGGAACCAGCTGTAGTCGAAGTACAACATCCCGGTCCAGAACAGGCTCCAGATCAGGGCGCTTGTGTTGCCCGCGAAGAAGGGGATGTCGTGCAGCATCTGGCGCGTGGGAATGAAGTAGCACATGAAGGCGATGGCCAGGTTCCAGGCCAGGAACAGGAAGGCGGTGTGTTTGATGATCTTGCGGACCCACTTGCCCGCTCCGCCCTTCTTGTTGCGCCGCATGCGCTCGATGCGCCGCCCTTCGATCAGGCGTTCCAAGGGACGGTAGACGCCCTCCATGAACACGGTCTGCGGACAGGCGAACCCGCACCACACGCGCCCGAACAGGCTGGTGGCCACGAACAGGCCGATGCCGAGGGCGATCAGCACGAAGAAGAACAGGTGGAAGTCCTGGTTGGTGAAGGTGGCTCCGAACAGGTAGGCCGCCCGGTGCGGCAGGTCGATGAGCACCGCCGGATGGCCCCCGATGGTGATCCAGGGCGCGGCGAGGTAGACCAGGATCAGGGTGTAGAAGAAGATGTACCGGCGCGTGGTCCAGCGGCCCTTGACTTCGGCCACCTGGAGGAAGTTGCGGGAGCCGTCCGGATTGATGGTGTAGACCGTATCGAGATCCGGACGGCGTTTCTGCGCCTGCTTGTCAGTTGAACTCACAAGGTTCTCCCTGGGGTTCCTTCCCGGGTACGTTGGTGTTCCTGAGCGTCAGGACGTAGGCCAGGACCGTCTGGGTGCGGGTGGGACCCAACTGGTTCATCCAGGCGGGCATGCCCTTGGCCGCGACACCGTTCTGGATGGTATGCAACATCTGCATGGGTTCGCAACCATGAATCCAGTAGCCGTCGGTCAGGTTCGGGCCGACCAGACCCTGACCCTTGTCCTGGTGACAGGCGACACAGTGCTTGACGAAGATTTCGCGGCCCTCGGCGACCTTGGTGGGTACCTCGCTCATCATGATCAGGGTCTCGTTGCTGATGCCCGCCTTCGCCGCGCGGGCCAGCTGTTCCTCCTGGGCCTGCAGCATGACCTGCTCGAACCTCTCGCGGGGCAGAGGGCGCAGCTTGAGGGTGTGGAAGGTGATCCAGTAGAAAAGGGCGAACACCATGGTGCCCCACATGATCCACAGCCACCAGTTGGGCAGGCGGTTGTCGAATTCCTGGATCCCGTCGAACTCGTGGTTCATGACGGTGTCTTGCTGATATTCGGCCCGGTTGTCCCGGGGGGTCTGGTTTTCCTGGGTCATTGGCCCGGTCCTCCCACGGCTGGGTTTTCAGGGTTCGCGGTGGTGAGCGGGGCATCGTCGTCCGCAAGGGGCAGGGAGGCGATGTCCCGCAATTTGTCCTTGTCGCGCAGGCCCAGGAATACGTAGGCCAGCACGCCGATGAAGATGACGACAAAGATCAGCAGCCCGAGCAGGGGCCAGATCAGGTGATCACTGCCGGAGAAGTATTCCTGGAACATGCCGTTACTCCTGTCCGGCCGCCGCGGGCGCGGTGGTCGGTGCGGGTTGGCCGCCGTCGGTCGAGGCGGTGACCGGAGCCGGTTCGGCGACCACGGGCTGGGGCCCGCGTCCCAGGCGCTGCAGGTAGGCGATCACCGCCGCCATCTTGCTGTCCGGGGCCACCGTCACGCCCTTGGCCTCCAGGTCCGCGGCGATCAGCTCGCCCTGGCTCTTGAACCTCTGGACGGCCATCTCGATGTCCTCGTCGGTGTAGGGGACGCCCAGGGTGCGCAGGGCCTTCATCCTGTGCTGGAAGACGGCCGGATCCAGGGTCTGCCTCTTGAAGTGGGTATAGGTCGGCATAATGGAGGCCGGCGAGGTCGAGCGCGGATCCATCAGGTGGAGGTAGTGCCACAGGTTGTCATACTTGCCGCCCACGCGGGCCAGGTCGGGGCCCGTGCGCTTGCTGCCCCACTGGAAGGGATGATCCAGGAGCGATTCCTCCAGGCGGGAGTAGTCACCGTAGCGCAGGACCTCGTGCCGGAAGGGCCGGATCATCTGGCTGTGGCAGACATAGCAGCCCTCGGAGATATACACGTCGCGCCCGGCCAGTTCCAGGGGGCTGTAGGGCTTCTGGATCCACTTGGCCTTCTCGGCCAGGGAAGGATCGGCTGCGATCATCTCGTCGGTGATGGTCACCGGTACCTTGTTGCTGCTGATGATGGTGGGGATGATCTCCACCGCGCCACCCACCAGGATGGCCAGCAGGGCCAGGATGGTGAACACCAGGGCGTGGCGTTCGACCAGCCCGTACCAGTGGCCCCACTTGCGTTGCTGCAACCCGTAGGAAATGATCGCCGCGATGCAGACCACGATGAAGATGGACAGGACCACCGGGCTGATCATGGGGCCGACGGAACCGAAGAGGATGGCCAGCGCCAGGATGGAGACGATGAAGAGCATGGGCGCGCTGGTCAGCAGGGCCCAGGCGCTCTCGCCGTCGGGAGCTTCCTTCTGCGCAGGGACCTGGATGCTCACGGTGGAGGGGCTGCCCTGGCGCGCGGTCATGATCAGGTTGTAGACCAGCAGGAAGGAACCCGAGAAGTAGAGCAGGCCGCCGAACAGCCGGGTGTGGTACATGGCCAGGCTGTTGGTGATGCCCTCGATGAAATCGGGATACTTGAGGAAGCCCTCGGCGTCCAGGGCGCGCCAGAACAGGCCCTGGCTGACGCCGCTGACCCACATGGAGACGATGTAGAGGAGGATGCCGATGGTCCCGATCCAGAAGTGGACCTCGGCCAGCTTCTTCGAGTAGAGCTTGGTGCCGTACAGGCGCGGCCACATCCAGTACAGGATGCCGAAGGTCATGAAGCCGTTCCAGCCCAGGGCGCCGCCGTGGACGTGGCCGATGATCCAGTCGGTGTAGTGGCCCAGGGCGCTGACGCTCTTGATCGATAGCAGGGGGCCTTCGAAGGTGGACATGCCGTAGAAGGTCACAGCCACCACGAAGAACTTGATCACCGGGTCGGTGCGCAGCTTGTCCCATGCGCCGCGCAGGGTCAGCAGGCCGTTGAGCATGCCT
>JALUJS010000245.1 GCA_027056825.1 Candidatus Krumholzibacteriia bacterium
CCCGACCTGCGGCATTTGCCGCTGGCCGAGGAACTCGACTCGGCCCTGCTGGCCGATTTCGACAACGACGGCGTCCTGGACCTCTACGTGATGATGCAGGACCGCGCCTTCCACACCCGGCCCAGCCTTGTGGCCAGAGGGTTGGGCGACGGGAACTTCCAGGATGTCTCGCGGCAGTGGGGCGGCCGGGGCAACGTGGAGGCCCTGCCTTGCGGAGCCTGGCCCATGGACATCGACCGGGACGGGGACCTGGACTTGGTGCTTCTGCACGGCCGCGAGGACTTTCCCGAGCGCGAGGGCCTGTGCGTCCTGTACGGGAACCGGACCCGGCACGGCGGCATCACCCTGGACCTGGAGAGCCCCGGCGGGCCGCCCCACGGCCTGGGCGCGCGCGTGCAGTTGCACACCTCCGGCGGCGTACAGACCCGGCAGGTCCGCAGCGTCATGCACTACTGGAACGCCACCGTGCCGCCCCTGCACTTCGGCACAGGTGACGACCCCGGCCCCTTCCGCGCCACGGTCACCTGGCCGGACGGTTCGCGCCAGGATGTCCTCCTGCCCGCAGCCGGGGCCGCCTACCACCTGGCGCAGGGGTCCGATCCCGTCGGGCCGCTAGCTCCTTGACCCGTATTATTGAATCGCTACGCGATCCCGCAAGGCGATGACATGAAGGAGCGTAGCGATTCAATAATGCGGGTTAATGCAGTGCACATGAAAAGGCCGCCGGGTGTGACTCCGGCGGCCTCGTCTTCACCTCGGCCAGTGGACTTACTTCACGAGAGTCAACGACCGGTTGACGGCTTGGTCCCCATCCGTCAGCCGCACCAGGTACATCCCGCTGGCCACGAGACTGCCCCCGTCATCGAGGCCCCGCCACCGGGCGCTCGCCACGCCGGCCGGCAAGACCTCATCGACCAGTGTGCGCACCTTGCGTCCGGCCAGGTCGTAGATTTCCAGACGCACCCGGCCCTCGTGGCGCACGGTGAATTCGATGCGGGTCATCGGGTTGAACGGGTTGGGTGCGATGCGGGAGATACCCAGCACCGGCGCCGGTACTCCGTCGCCGACCCCTGAAATGCCCGACGGCTCCAGCAGAACATCCGGACCCTGGTTGCCATGGATATCGACGGCCACCAGGCGGAAGAAGCTGCTTCCGTCACCGGCGAGATCCCGGTAGGTGGTGTCGCTCACCACGGCCACGAAGGATGAAGCGTCTGGGACGAAACCCGGGGTCGTCCCGCGATAGAGCGCGTAGTGGTCCAGGTCCGCTTCGGTATTGGGGTGCCAGGCCAGGTCCACGCTTGACGGTCCGTAGGTCACGGTGCCGCGCAGGCCCTTGACCGGTCCCGGCGCCAGGTTGTCCACAGACAGACCGTCCACCGGAGACGACATGAAATACACGGAATCCGAGTAGGTATGGGTGATCACCATGTAGCTGATGGGCGTGTTGTAGACATCAGTGGAGTCATATGGCGTGGCCTGGATGCTACCGTAGGCCGGCAGACCGAAGGGCAATGCCTCGTCGAGGTATTCCCAGAAGAGGGTCTTGTCAGCGCCGGATCCCCGCAGATAGACCGGCGCTTCCAGCCCCGGACGGAACTGGCCGGGATCATCCAGCACGGTGCCCGCAACGGCGCCCTTGCCCAGCGGCAGGGACCGCCACAGGGTGTACCGGGACAGGATATTGGATCCCATATGGTCCAGGTAGCTGGCGAACCAGTTCAGGCTCACGGCGCCCCCCTGGTCCCCGGGCACATCATCCACACTTGCCAGGAAGGCGCCCGGATTGCCCCAGTAGCCGGTCTCGGTGACATGCTGCGCGTAGAAGCTATCACCGCCTGAATTGCGGTCGTCCTGCCAGGCCGCCAGGATTCCCCCGGCGCCGTCGGGAACAATCAGGGGCGCATACTGGTTGGAGGCCGTTTCCCCCACATTGACACTCCCGGTGGACAGGGCACTGTATCCGTAGGAGGTCATCCGCTCGACATAGCAGTTCTCGGTGAAGTCCGCCTGCTGCCAGGTGATGAAGATGTCCCCGAAATCCCCGGGCAGGACATCGCTCACCACCGGGATCAGGTCCTCGTTGAGATAGGTGACTTGCGACCCCGCAGTCGGCAGTTGCAGGACGCCGCTGGAATTGACCAGCTGCATGCGGATGTTGCTGAAACCGGACTGGGCATCGACCCAGACGAAGCCCGTACTCCCGTTCGACAGCCCCGCGGCCTTGATCCTGCCATCCATCCAGGCTCCAGGGGTCACCACCGCCACCCCGTCGGCCGACCACCGGGGGTAGCCCTGCAGATCCAGCTGCTGGGCGTAGATGGCCGTGACCCCGCCGCGGTAATCGAGCCAGCCGGCCACGGCGCCGCCGGTGGTGTTGGAGGTCAGGGTCGACAGGTATTGCGTATCGGTGTTCGAACAGACCGCCACTCCCCCGGCGGCGTTTTGGATGGTGCCGTCGGGCGCCAGGGCCTGGGCATAGATGTCCTCGTTCCCGTTGCGTTCATCCTGCCAGGCCACGAGGAGGTAGCCCGTCGAACCCATGGTGAGCAGGGGGTTGTCCTGGTTGGCGGCGTCGTTCACCAGGGCGATGCCGCCGGATGTCCACTGGGAGACCCCGTCCAGGGTGAACTTCTGCACATAGATGTCGCCCGCTGCTAAGGAGCCTTCGGTCTGCCACGCCAAATATCCATAGCCCCCGGCGACGGTGAGACCGGGGAACAGCCCCCGGGTGGTGCCGCTGATGTTGACGCCTCCGCCCAACGGCGTCGTGCCGTCGGCCAGGACATGGTTGTAGATGACCGAGAAGATCGTGTCGGTGTGGGCGTAGTAGGCCAGGCTGAGTCCGCCGGCGCCGTCGGCAACGGCCTTCAGCTCATGGGGATAGGCCGACCCGGGAATACGGGGCACAACCGTCGTGCCTGTGGGGTTGCCCTGACTGTCGAAGTGCCGGACCATGATATCGACGGTACCGGACCAGTCGATGTAGGCCAGATACCCACCGCCGGCGCCGTCGGCCACCATGTTCAGATCCGTGTAGGAGGTGATGCCGGAGGCCAGGAGGTTGCCCCCCTGGTTCCAGGCGGCCGGGGCTGTGGCCGCCGTCAGCAGAACGACGAAAAGGGTCAGGAACAATAAGGTGTTGCGGCGCATGGAGTCCTCCTCGGGCCAACTTTTCACAAAAACTTCTACCTATTTTATAGGATTTTCCTGACATGTTCAATGTGAAATTTTAATAACAATTTTCATATTCCAAGCCGGTGCATTTTTTCGCCTCTTGCCGGGAACTTCACCCCATCCCTTGTTGTTACCCTGCGGTTGCGCTGGTATTCTGGCGCCGTTTTGCGTTGTTTCGCGCTTGATTCCAAGTTCTTCACCAAAACCCCTGAGGAGCCTTCGTCATGATCGAAGTCCAAGGCATCACGAAGAGCTTCGGGACCACTCTCGCGCTCGATGACGTGTCGTTCCGGATCGACAAGGGGGAAATCCTCGGTTTCCTCGGTCCCAACGGCGCGGGCAAGAGCACGACCATGAAGATCATCACCACCTTCCTGGCGCCCGATGCCGGCACCGTGAAGGTCGATGGGATCGATGTCCTGGAGCAGCCGCTGGCCGTCCGCGGCCGCATCGGCTACCTGCCCGAAAACGTTCCCCTCTACCCGGACATGAACGTCGAGGAATACCTGAGCTTCGTGGGGCAGGCGCGCGGTCTGGACGGCGCCCGGCTCAAGGAGCGCCTGGACTGGTGCGTGGAGGCCTGCGGCCTGGTCACCGAGTTCAAGAAGCCCATCGGCGACCTGTCCAAGGGCTACAAGCAGCGCACCGGCCTGGCCCAGGCCCTGATCCACGACCCGGACATCCTGATCCTGGACGAGCCCACCAGCGGCCTGGACCCCCTGCAGATCCTGGGCATCCGCGAGCTGATCAAGAGCCTCGCCGGACAGAAGACCATCATCTTCTCCACCCACATCCTGCAGGAGGTCGGTCCGGTGACCGACCGGGTGGTGATCATCAACGAGGGCGGGATCATCGCCGACGGCCACCTGGACGAACTGGCCCGCGACGCCATGGGCGACGACCGGGTGATCCTGGCGGTGCGCAACGCCCCCGGCAGCGTCGAGGAGGCCCTGCGCGGGGTGCCCGGCGTCACCGCGGTCAAGGTCCTGGCCTCCCCCGGCCTGGACAGCACCGGCACCAGCCGCTTCGAGATCCGCGGCCCCTTCGACCAGGACCTCATCGGCCAGCTCGACCGCCTGTGCAAGGAGCACGGCTGGGAGCTGACCGAGCTGCGCGAGGCCATGTTCTCCCTCGAGGACACGTTCATCGAGTTGACCCGGCGCTCCCTGGGCCACGGCAGGAAGGAGGTGGCCTAGATGCGCAACGTGATGACCGTCTTCAAGCGCGAGTACGCCGCCTACTTCAACAGCCCCATCGCGTACATCTTCATCATCGCCTTCCTGGTGCTCAACAGCGGGCTGTTCATGACCGGCTTCTTCCTGAACGGGACCGCCGACCTGCGGGCCTTCTTCGGGAACCTGCCGTTCTTCCTGATCTTCTTCATCCCCGCGGTCAGCATGCGGCTGTGGGCCGAGGACAAGCGCACCGGCACCTTCGAGCTGCTGATGACCCTGCCCATGCCCGCCCGCGACGTGATGCTCGGCAAGTACCTGGCCGCCCTGGCCTTCTACCTGGTGGCCCTGGCCGGCACCCTGCCCCTGGTGATCATGGTGGCGGTGCTCGGCAACCCGGACATGGGCGCCATCTGGAGCGGCTACATCGGCAGCATCCTGCTGGGGGCCCTGTACCTGGGCATCGGGACCTTCACCAGCGGCCTGACCCGCGACCAGATCTCGGCGGTGATCCTGGGGATCATGGCCTGCTTCCTGGTTTTCATCCTGGGCGTCGGCGGGGTGGCCGCCACCATCGACGGCTGGCTGCCGGGCCTGGGCTCGTTCCTGCAGAACTACGTGGGGCTGTCCGGCCACTACGACATGATGCTGCGGGGGGTGGTCGCCCTGGGCGACCTGGCCTACTTCCTGGGCCTGACCGCCCTGTTCCTGACCCTCAACACCCTCTGGCTGGAAGGGAGGAAGTACTAGCATGAACAGCAAGCGACGCAACTTCCGCCTGACCTTCACCCTCGCCACGGTGTTGCTGGCCGGCATCGTGTTCTTCCTGATCTCGGTGCTGGGCAACCTCCAGGGCGCCCGCGTGGACATGACCAGCGACAAGCTGTTCACCCTGTCCGACTCCGCGGTGAAGATCCTGGAGAACCTCAAGGTCCCGGTGCAGGTCAAGCTCTACATCACCCCCGCGGAGAAGATGCCCACCCAGTTGCGCAACCTCGAGCGGGACATCACCGAACAGATGAACAACTTCGCCGGCGTCAGTCACGGCATGCTGCAGTTCTCCGTCCACAATCCGCAGGACGACGAGGACATGCAGAAGAACCTGGCCGCCAAGGGCATCCAGCCGTTCCAGGTCCAGTCCATCGAGAAGGACGAGATGGGCATCAAGCTGATCTGGAGCGCCATGACCATCGCCTACAAGGACAAGCCGGAGGAGGTCCTGCCGCGCATCCTGCCCCAGGACCTGGCGGCCCTCGAGCAGGACGTCATCGATCCCATCTACCGGTTGACGCGGGAGAAGACCCCGCGCATCGGGCTGTTCGCGCCCAGGAAGGAGGTGGACCAGCAGCTGGCCATGATGTACCTGCAGCAGGGCATGCAGCCGCCCGAGCCGCAGGACCAGTACACCAAGCTGGCCGACATGCTCCGCAACGCCCACTACGAGGTGGTGCCCGTGGAGCTTACGCCCCAGAGCCCCATGCCCGACGACCTGGACTGCCTGGTGGTGATGGCCACCACCAAGCTCAACGAACGCCAGGTCTACGAGATCAACCGGGCCGTGCGCGCGGGTACCCCGACGATCATGGCCGTGCAGGCCCACGAGTACAACTACGCCCCCGGCCGCAACGGCGGCTGGACCATCTCCGGCGTGGAGACCGAGACCGGCCTGGAGCCCCTGCTGAAGAAGTTCGGCCTGGAGGTCTCCGAGGACCACTTCTTCGACAGCGCCATGGAGACCATCGACCTGCCGCGCGAGGTGAACCTGGGCGGCCTGCGCATGCAGACCCGTGAGCCGGTGAAGCTGCCCATCCAGATCCGGGTCACCGAGAACCAGATGCTGCAGGACTCCCCCATCGTCAGCCGCATCAGCCAGCTCTTCTACCTGTGGGGCACCCCGGTCGAGCCCGACCCGGACGTCCTGTCCCAGAACGGGCTGAAGGCGTCGAACCTCATCGTCAGCAGCCCCGACTGCTGGTCCATGACCTTCGACACCGCGCCGTTGCCGGGCAGCGCCATGAACCCCAGCGGCAAGAAGATGCTCGGGGCCCAGCCCCTGCTGGTCCAGGCCGAGGGCACCTTCCCGGACATCTACGCCGACGCCGGGGTGCCGGACTGGCCCGCTTCGGCCGACAGCGCCGCGGTGGCCGCGGCCTCCGACCCGGAGCCCGTGGAGCCGCAGCCGGCCACCCTGCTGGTCATCGGCAGCGCCAAGATGTTCGACGACAACATCCTGGGCGCGGCCCAGAACGCCGTGCTGGTGCGCAACGCCGTGGACTTCCTGGCCGGATCCCGGGACCTGCTGTCCATCCGGGCCAAGAGCCTGACCCAGCGGGTGATCCGGCCGGTAGCCGCGGGCGAGAAGATGATCTGGCGACTCTTCGTGGTGCTGCTGGTGCCGGTCATCCTGGCGGTCTACGGCGTGATGCGCGCCGGCATGCGCCGCAAGGAGGCCGCCCGGTACGCCGAGGCCCTTCACCATCGCGGTTGAGAACCCGCAGGGAGGATGCGACATGAACAACACGCGCAATCTCGTGATCCTGGCCGTGGTGCTCGTCGTGCTGGGGGGCATCAGCCTGCTGCAGAAGGCGTCCCACCGCAAGCAGACCAGCCGTGCGGCCACGGAGACCCTGGTATCGGACACATACGGGACCGAGGACCTGGACCGCATCACCCTGGGCCAGGGCGACCAGGACGTCGCCGTGGACCTGGTGCGTGACCCGGACGGCTGGAAGGTGGCTTCGGCCTGGGGCGTCCCGGCCGCCGAGAGCCGCATCACCGGCCTGCTCAAGGCGGTCAGCGGCCTGAGCGGGGAGTTCCGCTCGGACAAGGCCGAGGTGGTGGCCGACTACGGCCTGGACGATTCCACCGCGGTGCACATCCGGCTCTACAAGGACGACAAGCCCGTGGTCTCGCTGGAGGTGGGCGGCCGTTCCCAGGGCCAGCCCGGCAACTTCGTGCGCAGGACCGGTGACAACGCCGTGTACCTGAGCACCGCCAGCCTGCTGTCCCCCCTGGGCATCTACGGCGATCCCACCGTGCCCAAGAGCCGGCACTTCCTCGAACTGCAGGCGGTCAAGGAGGACCGCCTGGCGGTGGACCGGATCATCCTGCGCGACGGCAAGTCCGTGCTGGAGATGCACAAGGAGTTCACCGTCACCGAGACCGATTCGTCCGACACCACGGACGCCGAGCCCAAGGTCGACCGGACGGTCTGGGAGTGGCAGCTGGATAAACCCCGGCGCAAGGCCCTGGCCAAGACCAAGGCCGACGGCGTGCTGGGCACCCTGATCAGCATCCGCGCCACCGACGTGGCCGACCCCACGGCCGATCCCGCGACGTATGGCCTGGACGAACCCCGCAGAACCGCCACCCTGGTCATGGAGGACGGTTCCCGGGTGATCCTGGAGTTCGGGAACGAACGGGAGGCCGAGGGCGATCATCCGGCCGGCACCTACATGCGCGTCCAGGGCAAGGACACGGTGTGGGTGGCCACCGACTACACGGTCAAGAACATCTTCAAATCGGTGGACGACCTGTCGCCCACCTCCAAGTAGCCGGACCCCACCGGCACGGGCCCCCGCCGCAACGCGGGGGCCCTGTTTCATATGCGGGCGGGCGCAGGAGTCATTTCCTTCCCCGCGGTCCATGTGTTAAGTTTTTGGCGGGTTCACAATCCGCCGCCGTCACGCGGCCAGGGAGGACCATCGTGAGTGCCAAGGAATCCGCCGCCGGGGCCGAAAACGCCCTGCTGCTGAAGAACGTCGTCATCCTGGACTACTACCCCGTGGACATGGAGGCCGGTCCGTCCCCGCAGGTCATGCGGGGGGATCTGCGGATCCGCGGCGAACGCATCGCCGGGCGCGGTCCCGACCTCGCCCCGCAGGACGGCGAAAAGGTCGTGGACATGCAGGGCGTCACCGTCCTGCCCGGCAACGTCAACGCCCACGGCCACCTCTACGCCACCCTGGCCGGCGGCATGCCCCAGCCCCGGGTTCCCCTGGAAACCTTCACCGACATCCTGACGGAAATCTGGTGGCCCCTGGACCGCGCCCTCGACCACGAGGCCGTGTACCTGAGCGCCCTGGCCGGAGCGTGGGACGCGGTGCGCTGCGGCACCACCATGATCTTCGACCACCATGCGAGCCTCGCGGCGGTGGGCGGTTCCCTGGACCGCATCGAGCAGGCCCTGGAAGAGATCGGCCTGCGCGGCTGCCTGTGCTACGAGACCACCGACCGCGGCGGCAAGGGCCAGCGCGACATCTGCCTGGAGGAGAACGAGCGCTACCTGCAGAAACTGGCCGACCGGCGACCCGCCGGCGTGCCCCGCTTCCGCGGCCTGGTCGGCGCCCACGCCAGCTTCACCCTCGAGGACAAGACCCTGCAGCTTCTGGGAGACATCTGCAGCCGCTACGACACCGGCCTGCACATCCACCTGGCCGAGGGTCCCACCGACCGCGAGGTCAGCCGCGAGCGCGGCTGGCCCGATCCCCTGGAACGGCTGGAGGCCAACGGCCTGCTCCATCCCGGCAGCGTCTTCGCCCACGGGGTGGACCTCTCCCCCCTGGACATGCAGACCCTCGAGGAGCATGGCTGCTGGCTGGTGCACTGCGGACGTTCGAACATGAACAACGGCGTGGGCCGCGCCCCGGTGGACCGCTTCCCCGAGCGCTGCGCCCTGGGCACCGACGGCCTGGACGACAACCTCTGGGGCGAGCTGCGCACCACCTACTTCCGGGGCAACGAGGGCGGCCGCGGGCCCATGGGCCACCAGGGCGCCGAGCGCTTCTGGCTGGGCAACTACCGCCTGGCCCGCGAGACCTTCGGCGAGCCCTTCGGCAGCCTGGACACGGGCGCCCCCGCCGATTTCATCGTCCTGGACACCTTCCGCAAGACCCCCCTCGAGGAGGACAACTGGTTGAGCCATCTGCTGTTCTGCTTCCATCCCTGGGACATCGCCGCGGTGTACGTCAGCGGCGCCCCCGTCTACCGGCGGGGCGACGCGCCCCCGGCGGACGCGGCCTTCCTGCAGGACACCGCCGCGCGGCTGTGGAAAACCATGGGGCTGGTCCGATGAGCGCCCCGTCCGCGGCGCTGGCCGCCGCGCGCGCGCGCTCCGGGGCCATGATCGGTTTCCTGCGCGACATCGTCGCCATTCCCAGCCTCAGCGGGCAGGAGGAGGCCGTGGTCCGTCGCATCGAGCAGGAGATGCGCACGGTCGGCTTCGACGAGGTGCGCATCGACCCGCTGGGCAACATCCTGGGCCGCATCGGCGACGGGCCGCGGGTGATCGCCTTCGACGCCCACATCGACACCGTGGACGTGCAGGACCGCGACCAATGGTCCTGCGATCCCTTCCAGGGCAAGCTGGAGGACGGCATGGTGTTCGGCCGCGGCGCCGTGGACCAGAAGGCCGGCATGGCGGCCATGGTGTATGCGGGCGCCGTGATGAAGGAGCTGGATCTGCTCGACGGCGTGCAGGTGTGGATGGTCGGCTCGGTCATGGAGGAGGATTGCGACGGCCTGTGCTGGCACTACATCCTGCAGGAGAAGCAGCTCGCGCCCGAGTTCGTCGTTTCCACCGAACCGACGAACCTGCGCCTGAACCGCGGCCATCGCGGCCGCATGGAGATCCGCGTGCGCACCCGGGGCAAAAGCTGCCACGGCGCCATGCCCCACCTGGGCGACAACGCGGTGTACCGCATCGCCCCGGCCATCACCGCCATCGAGAAGCTCAACGACCGCCTGGCCGACGATCCCTTCCTGGGCAAGGGAACCTGCGCGGTCAGCTGGATCGGATGCACCACCCCCAGCCTGTGCGCGGTGCCCGACCAGGCCGAATTCCATATCGACCGCCGCCTGACCCGCGGCGAGACCCGCGAATCGGCCCTGGCCGAGGTGGAAGACGCCCTGCGCGCAGCCGGCGTCGAGGCCGAGGTCTTCACCCTCACCTACCGCGAGCCGGCCTGGACGGGACTGGTCTATCCCATGGACAAGTACTACCCCACCTGGGTGCTGGACGAGAACCATCCGGTGCTGGCGGCCGCCCGCGCGGCCTACACCGACGCGCTGGGCCGCGAGCCGGAGATCTCCCGCTGGAACTTCAGCACCAACGGCGTGGCCATCATGGGCCTGCACGGGGTGCCCTGCATCGGTCTGGGGCCCGGCCCCGAGGAGCTGGCCCACCACGCCGACGAGCACTGCCCGGTCGACCACGTGGTCCAGGCCTGCGCGGCCTACGCCGCCCTGCCTGCGGCCTGGGCGCGAAGAAACGGGTAACCTGGATTCTGTTTGACATTTATGGCATTGTTTTGATATAATCTCACAATCGCCCAGGATGATGACCGCAGGATTCCTGGTCACGGGCGGGGTGTGTCCCGCCGACGGCACGGTATGGCTCCAACCGACCTAGGAGTTCTATGATGAAATTGCTCACGACGCTCGGCCTGCTGCTCATGCTGGCCGGCTCGGCCCTGGCGCAGACCGCCGACCTGCTCATCTCCGAATATGTCGAGGGCTCCGGAGACAACCCGGCCCTCGAGATCTACAACGGCACCGCCGACGCCGTCCTGCTGTCCGACTACGCCATCGAACGCTATCCCAACGGGGCGTCCACGCCCGCGGGCTCGGTGGCGTTGCCGGCGGTTTCCCTGGCCGCGGGCGACGTGTTCGTGGTGGCCAATTCCTTGGCCTCGGCCGAACTGCAGGCCCTGGCCGACATGGTGGACGTCGAGCTGTCGTTCAGCGGCAACGACGCCGTGGTCCTGGTTTCCGGCGGCCTGCCCATCGACAGCATCGGCCAGGTGGGTGTCGATCCCGGCAGCTACTGGGCCTGCGCCGACGGCACGACCC
>JALUJS010000246.1 GCA_027056825.1 Candidatus Krumholzibacteriia bacterium
GGGCGCGGCGGTCATCAGCACGAAGTACAGGATGTCCCGGCTATCGACCACCCCCCGCGACAACAGTTCGAAATGGGTCAGCAGGGACAGCTCGCGGGCCACATGCCCCGGACCGGCGGGCAGGAAACGCTCCAGGGCCCCCACCAGGAACAGCAGCAGGGAAATGCTGAAGCCCATGAAGTAGGCCACCATCTGGTGGGAGAACAGGGTCGAGGCCAGCAGGCCCCAGGCCGTCAGGGTGGCCGCGTAGAGCAGCTGCCCCAGCACCGCCGTCAGGGCCGGGCCCAACTCGGGGCGGCCGAGGAACCACACCGAGGCGATGTAGGCGGCGCCGCAGAGGATCATCACCGCCCCGCAGAAGAAGGCGCCCAGCCACTTGCCCACCACCCAGGTGGCGTCTCCCACGGGCCAGCTGGCGATCAGGGGGTAGCGGCCCGAGGCGTATTCGGGCGCGAACAGCCGCATGGTGATCGCCGGCGTAAGAAAGAGCAGGAAGAAGGCCGTGTTGGACACCAGCGGCCGAAAGATTCCCTCGGCCAGGTTGATGTAGTTGCCCGCCCGCGGACTCTGCAGGGCCGTCAGGGACATCTCGCTGTAGCCCAGCACGAAGATGGTGTAGAACAGGCCCACCGCGACCAGGAACCCCGCCAGCACCACCGCGGCCATGGGGCTGTGGAAGAAGGCGTCGACCTCACGGCGCGCGATGGCCACGGCCCGCGTCATGACTCCTCCTCCGGCCGGGGGCGGTCCTCGAGGTCGGCGCCGGTCAGGCGCAGGAACAGGTCCTCCAGGGTGGGACCACGGTCCTGCACGCCCTGGAGCTGCCCTCCTGCCTCCAGCACCGATTCCACCAGCTTCGGCCGGATCTCCACGGGGTTGCCCGCGATGAGGACCTCGGCGCCCTTGTCCGTGACCACCACCTCGTCCACCCCCGCCACCTCGGCCAGGGCCGCGGCCACCTCCCGGCGGTTGCCGTCCCAGTCCAGCACCACGCGCCGCTCGCCGCCGGCCAACCGGGCCAGGTCCGCCGCCTCCACCCCGTCGGCCCCCTGGCGACCGGCCAGCCGGCCCTGGTCCAGGATCAGGACGCGGCTGCAGACCGCCTCGACCTCCGAGAGGATGTGACTGCTGAGCAGCACCGTCCGGATGCCGCGGAAGCCGCGGATCAGTTCGCGCAGGCCGACGATCTGCTTGGGGTCGAGCCCGCTGGTGGGCTCGTCGAGGATCAGGACCTCCGGATCGCCCACCAGGGCCTGAGCCAGGCCTGCCCGCTTGCGGTAGCCGTGCGAGAGGCTGCCGACCAGCTTGCCGGCCACTTCCCGCAACCCGCACAGATCCACGATGGAGTCCAGGTGGTCGGCGCGGCCGGCCGCGGGCACGCCCTTGAGGACGGCTACATACTCCAGGAGATCGCGCACGGTCTGGTCGGGATAAAGGGCCACGTGTTCGGGCATGAAGCCCACGCGGCGGCGGACGGCCATGGGATCGTCCAGGATGTCATAGCCGGCCACCAGGGCGGTCCCGGCGCTGGGGGCCAGCGAGCCGGTGAGGATCTTCATGGTGGTGGACTTCCCCGCGCCGTTGGGGCCCAGGAAGCCCACGACCTCGCCGGCCGCGATGGTGAAGGAGACGTCCTTCAGCGCCGTCACGGACCCGAAGCGTCGGGTCAGGCCTGCGACTTCGATCATGGTCCGCACCTGCCCTTGGCGGGGGTCATCAGGCGGTCCAGCGCAACAGGGTCGCTCCCCAGGTGAAGCCGGCCCCGAAGGCCGCCAGGGCCACCAGGTCGCCCTCCTGGAGCCGGCCCTCGTCGATGGCCACGCGCAGGGCCATGGGGATGCTCGCGGCGGTGGTGTTGCCGAAGCGGTCGATGGTGACCATCACCTGTTCGTCATCCAGATTAAGGCGCCGCTGGGTGGCCTCGATGATGCGGATGTTCGCCTGGTGCGGGACGAGCAGCTTGACGTCCTTGCCGGTCAGTCCGTTCCGTTCCAGGACCTCCTCGGTGACCTTGGCCATGCCCTTGACCGCGAACTTGAAGACCTCGCGGCCCTCCTGGTGCACGTAATGCTGCTTGGCAGCAACGGATTCGGCGCTGGGCGGGATGCGGCTGCCGCCGGCGGGCTGGTACAGGTACTTGGCGCCCGAACCGTCGATATGCAGCAGGGAGTCGAAGATGCCCTGCCGCTCGGTGTCGATGGCCTCGACCACCACCGCGCCGGCCCCGTCCCCGAACAGGATGCAGGTGTTGCGGTCCTCCCAGTTCAGGATGGCCGACATGATCTCCGTGCCCACCACCAGCACGCGCCTGGCGGCGCCCGACTCGATCTGGGCCCGCGCGTTCTGCAGGGCGAACAGGAAGCCGCTGCAGGCGCCCTCCAGGTCGTAGCCCCAGGCGTTCGACGCTCCGATCATGTCCTGGATCAGGCAGGCGGTGGCGGGGAAGATCATGTCCGGGGTCACCGTGGGCACGATGATCTGGTCGACCTGGTCGGGGCGCACTCCGGCGTGTTCGAGGGCCTGCAGGGCGGCCTTGGCCCCGTGCTCCGAGGCGCCCACGCCCTTCTCGGCTATGTGGCGCTCCCGGATACCCGTGCGCTCGACGATCCACTGGTCGTTGGTCTCGACCATCTTCTCGAGGTCGTGGTTGGTCAGGATGCGATCGGGATAACTCATCCCCACGCCGGTAATGCCGGCGGTGAGGAGCGTCCGTGCGGCCATGCTCGGTCCTCCATGCGGAAAAGGCGGTGCCAGGGGGCTTCGGAAGGGTGGTGCAGGCCGCCCGGGGCGGCCCCCTGATGCTGAAGCGGCAAAGACCCCTTCCCTGCCGCCGGGGTGAAATTAGGCCAAATCCCAACAGGGGGCAAGCCCGGAAACAGAAGGGGACCGGCCCCTCCCGTAGGGAAGGGGCCGGATGCATCTCGGCCCTTGCGGGGCCGTTTCCTGTCGGCCGGGGATCAGGAGTCCTTGGGCTCCTCGCCCGCGTCGTCCACCTCGGGAGCGGCCTCCTCGGCAGTCTCTTCGGTCGCCTCTGCGGTCGCTGCCGCGGCGGTCTCCTCGGTCGCTTCCTCCGCCGCTTCCGCGGCGGCTTCGGCCTTCTCCTCGGCATCCTCGGCGAAGGCGGCCTTGGCCTCGGCCTTCTCCTCGGCGGCCAGGATCTTGCGGGCCCGCTTGCGCTTCAGCGAGTCCTTGACCTTGGGCCGGGCGGTGCCGTCGACCAGCTCCAGGATGGCCAGCTCGGCGTTGTCGCCCTTGCGGGGGCCCATGCGCAGGATGCGCGTGTAGCCGCCGGGGCGGTCGGCGTAGCGGGGGCCGATCTCCTCGAACAGCTTGGCCAGCACCTCGGGCTCGTTGATCTTGCGCGCGGCCATGCGGCGGGCGTGCAGATCACCCCGCTTGGCGTAGGTGATGAGCTTCTCGGCCACCGACCGGGCCTCCTTGGCCTTGGGCACCGTGGTCTGGATGCGCTCGTGCTTGAACAGCGAGGTCACCAGGTTGCGGTACAGCATCTTCCGGTGGGCCGGAGTGCGGTTCAGCTTGCGTCCACTGACGTTGTGTCGCATGGGTCATTCCATCCTTATGGGTGCTCCCGGCGAAGACCGGGTGCGGGCCGTGGCGGCCCGACGCGATCAGGCGCCGGCGCGCTCCCGGACCTTGTTTTCGATTTCGGGATCGAAAGCCATCCCGAACTGCAGATTCATGCCCTCGAGGATCTCCAGGATCTCGTTGAGGCTCTTGCGCCCGAAGTTGCGGAACTTCAGCATTTCCTGTTCGCTCTTGGTCACCAGGTCGTACAGGGTCTTGATGTGGCCGGACTTCAGGCAGTTGGCCGACCGCACCGACAGCTCCAGTTCCTCGACGTTGCGGGACAGCAGGTCCACCAGGCGGTCCTGTTCCTCGTTGACCTCGACCTCCTGCGCGTCGATGGGCGCCTCGTCGAAGTTGATGAACAGCTGCAGCTGGTCCTTCAGGAGCTTGGCGGCGAAGGCCACCGCGTCCTCCGGACGCACCGCGCCGTTGGTGGTGATGCCCAGGACCAGCTTGTCGTAGTCGGTCCGCTGGCCCACGCGCGTGTCCTCCACCCGGAAGCTGACCTTGCGCACCGGGGAGAAGTTGGTGTCCATGCGGATGACGCCGATCACCTCGTCGGGAATCACGTGCGCCTCACGCTCCACGTAGTTGCGCCCGATATCGACGTAGAGGCGGCAGCTGAAGTCCTCCTCCTCGGTCAGGGTGCAGATCACGTGGTCGGGATTGACGACCTCGAGCTCGGGAATCCCGGTGATCATCGAGGCGTTGACCACGCCGGGGCCGGTGGCGTCGATGCTCACCCAGCCCGCGGGCGCGTCCGAGAGCTTGAACACGACGTCCTTGAGGTTCAGGACGATGTCGGTGACATCCTCCAGCACCCCGGGCACCGTGCTCAGTTCGTGCTTGACGCCCTCGATCTGGACCGCGGTGATGCCGTGGCCGTGGATCGAGGACAGCAGGGTGCGCCGCAGGGCGTTCCCCAGGGTATGTCCGAAACCGCGCTCCAGCGGAGCGATCTCGATCTCGGCGTAATGCTTGGCGGGATCCTCGGCCGTGACCTTGACCCCGTCCGGCATCATCATGTTGACCCACTTCATAGAATCCTCCATCCCTTCGGATCAGGCCGGACCTTACTTCGAGTAGAGCTCCACGATCAGGTTTTCCTGGATCGGGATGGGCAGATCGCTCAGCTGGGGCTCGGAAATCAGCCGGCCCTCCATCTTCTTGTCGTCGGCCTCGACGAACGGCAGACGGTCGCGCTTGGCGGCATCCTTGATGGCGCCCACGATCTGGGGAATATTCTGGCTCTTGGTGCGGATCCTGACCGTCTGGCCCACCTTGACCTGGCGGCTGGGGACGTCGCAGACGACGTCCTCGACCATCACGTGCTTGTGGCGGATCAGCTGCCGGGCCGAGGCCCGGGAGGGAGCGAATCCCAGCCTGTAAATCACGTTGTCGAGACGCTTCTCCAGGAGATTGAAGAGGTTCTCGCCCGTGGCGCCCTTGCGGCGGTTCGCCTCGGCGAAGTAGAGGCGGAACTGACGCTCGAGAACGCCGTAGATTGCACGAACCTTCTGCTTCTCACGAAGCTGAAGTTTGTAGTCCGAGGGTTTACGCCCGCGGCGACGGCCATGCTCGCCCGGCCCGTACGGCCGGCGCTCGATGGCGCAGCTGCTGCTGTAGCAGCGTTCGCCCTTCAGGAAGAGCTTCATCCCCTCACGTCGGCAAAGCTTGCACTTTGCGCCTGTGTACCTGGCCATTCTGTCGAACCTCCTGAACGGCCTCGCGGGCCGTTCGCGTTTGAATTACAGC
Source organism: Candidatus Krumholzibacteriia bacterium (assembly GCA_027056825.1). GTDB lineage: Bacteria > Krumholzibacteriota > Krumholzibacteriia > LZORAL124-64-63 > LZORAL124-64-63 > JAHJTW01. The sequence goes on from JALUJS010000246.1 coordinate 5,344, forward strand.
CGACGGCGCTTCTTGGGCCGGCAGCCGTTGTGGGGAATGGCGGTGCAGTCCCGGATCCTGGTCACTTCCAGGCCCTCGGCCTTCAGGCTGCGGACCGCGGCCTCGCGACCGGATCCGGGGCCCTTGACCCACACCTCGACCTTGCGCATCCCGCCGGCCAGCACCTCCTGGGCGCAGAACCTGGCGGCCAGCTGGGCGGCGAAGGCGGTCGACTTGCGACTGCCCTTGTAGCGCCCCTGGTGCCCGCCCGAGGACCACGTGATCACGTTGCCCTGCAGGTCGGTCATGGTGATGAGGGTGTTGTTGAAGCTCGACTTGACGTGGGCCACGCCCACCGAATCAAGCTTCAACTTGGACTTCCGCGTCTTTCCCCGTTTGTCCTTGGCAGTCGCCACTTCAAACCTCCTGGCAGATCCTGCGATCTACTTCTTCTTGCCGCCGGGACGGCTCTTGGGGCCCTTACGGGTACGGGCGTTGTTCTTCGTGTTCTGGCCCCGGCACGGCAGCTTCCGCCTGTGCCGCAAGCCCCGGTAGCATCCGATATCCATCAGACGCTGCAGATTCATGGCGACCTCGGTACGCAAGGTACCTTCCACCTGATATTCCTTGTCGAGGATCCCGATGATGGACCTGGTCTGCTCTTCCGTCAGATCCCTGGTCTTCGTCTCGGGGTCGATGTTGACCTTGCGGCAGATCTCCCGGGCCCGGTAGGGACCAATGCCGTAGATGTAGGTCAGCGACGTCGAGATCCTCTTGTTGTTAGGAATATCCACACCGGCAATGCGCGCCACTATGGCTCCTTTCTACGGGTTCCGGATCCCGCCTTGTGTCCCGTCACGCGGTGACGGGCAGCGGGATCCCGCTTCGCCTTCAACCCTGGCGCTGGTTGTGCCGCCGCGTGACGCAGATCACGCGCACGACGCCCTTGCGCCGGATGACCTTGCACTTCGGGCAGATTTTCTTGACCGAACTGCGAACCTTCATGTCCTTGCCTCCCGCCGACGGTCCCGGGGACCGAACGGCCTCTTGCTACTTGTAGCGGTAGGTGATGCGGCCCCGCGTCAGATCGTAGGGGGACAGCTCCACCGTCACCTTGTCGCCCGGCAGGATCCGGATGAAGTGCATGCGCATCTTCCCCGAAACATGGGCCAGCACGACGTGCTTGTTTTCCAGTTCAACCCTGAACATGGCGTTGGGCAGGGCCTCGACGACCGTACCCTCTACGCTGATGCCTTCTTCCTTGGCCATTCCAGTTCGCCCTTCAGAAAGCGGCCACCCCGGCCCCGCGCCGGGTCAGGATGCGGGGCCCGTCGGCCGTCACCGCAACCGTATGCTCGAAATGGGCTGACAGCCTCCGGTCGGCCGTCACCACCGTCCACTCGTCCCGGGCCGTCACCACGCGTTTGGTCCCGGCGTTGATCATCGGCTCGATGGCGATGACCAGGCCCTCGACCATGACCGGGTCCGGCATGGTGAAACACCGGAAATTCGGCACCTGCGGGTCCTCGTGCAGGTCGCGGCCGATGCCGTGCCCCACCAGGGACTCCACCACCGAAAACCCCGCCTGGCGGGCATGGGCCTCGATGGCCGTGCCGATGACCGAAAGGCGCCGTCCGGGAGCGATGGCGTTGATGCCCAGCTCCAGGCACTCGCGCGTGACGGTCAGCAGTTTCTCCGCCTCGGCCGACGGCGTTCCCACCGCGATGGTCTCGGCGCTGTCGGCGTGCCATCCGTCCTTGATCAGGCCGATGTCGATGCCGACGATGTCCCCGTCCTTCAGCTCCCGCGGTCCCGGGATGCCGTGGACGACCTCCTCGTTGACCGAAATGCACGCCGAAGCGGGAAACCCGTGATACCCCTTGAACGAGGGGACACAGCCGGCATCCCGGATCAGCTTCTCGATCTCGGCGTCCAGCTCGCCGGTGGTGACGCCGGGGCGCACCAGGGGCCGGATCGCGAGGAAGACAGAAGCCAAAACCTCACAGCTGGCCTGCATTTTGTCAACCTGAGCGGCCGATTTCAGTTTGATATCCTGTTTACCCCAGGACATCGGCCACTCGGGCGGCCACCTCGTCCGGGGTCCCGGTTCCCTCGATCCGATGGGAGGGATACCGGGCCGCGAGCGCTTCGGCGGCGGCCAGGGTCTGGGTGGAGAACACTTCCAGCCGGTGGCGGATGGTCTCCTCCCGGTCGTCCTCGCGCTGGTAGATCGCGGGCTCGCCCGTCTTCGGGTCCGCCTGCGCTCCACAGGCCGGGCACACGTCCGGCCGCGCGGGGTCCAATTCCTTGCGGTTCATGATCTTGCCGCAAACGCGGCAGCTCACCCGCGAGGTCAGGCGGCGAATGATCTCCTCATCCGGCGCCGTGATGACCAGCACCGCGTCCACGGCCTGGCCGATATCGTCCAGCAGGGCGGCCAGGCCCTCGGCCTGGGGCACCGTGCGGGGAAATCCGTCCAGCAGCCAGCCGCCGGCGGCATCCGGCTGCTGCAGGCGCTCGCGCACGAGCTCCATCATCAGGTCGTCCGACACCAGCTCGCCGGCGGCCATCACGGCCTCGACCCGGCGTCCCAGCTCCGACCCGCCCGCCACGGCGGCCCGCAGCATATCCCCGGTGGAGATGTGGACGAGGCCACGGCTCTCTACGAGGTAACGGGCCTGGGTGCCCTTCCCCACTCCCGGGGCGCCCATGAGGACGACGTTCACGCCGCTACCTCCGCGCCCTGAGACGGCCCTTGCTCATGAAGCCGTCGTAGTGGCGCATGACCAGGTGCGACTCGATCTGCTGCAGGGTGTCCAGGGCCACGCCGACCACGATCAGCAACCCGGTGCCGCCGAAGTAGAACGGCACCTTCAGGTAGTAGATCATCATGTCCGGCAGGATGGCGATGATGGCCAGGAACACCGCGCCGGGGAACGTCACCCGCGTCAGCACGCGGTCGATATATTCGGCGGTCTTCTTGCCCGGCCGCACGCCGGGGATGAAGCCGCTCTGCTTCTTCATGTTGTCCGCCAGGTCCACCGGGTTGAGGATCACCGCGGTGTAGAAGTAGGCGAACAGGATGATCAGGGCCGAGTACACGATCACGTACACCGCGTGGGGCGGCCGGAACAGGTAACTCAGCGTGGTGAAGAACGCGCTGTCCGGGAAGATCGCCCCCAGAGTGCCGGGGAACATGATGATGGACTGGGCGAAGATGATGGGGATCACGCCGGCGGTGTTGACCTTCAGGGGGATGTGCGTGTTCGCGCCCCCGTACACGCGCCGGCCCACGATCTTCTTGGCGTACTGCACGGGGATCTTCCGCGCCCCCTGGGTGATGGCGATGATCGCGGCGATCACCAGGACCATGAACGTGAAGATGATCAGGGCCTTGACGATGTTCATGTCGCCGCTGGCCAGCTGCTGCGCAGTGTTCAGGATGTCGTTGGGGTAGCGCGCGATGATCCCGATGGTGATGATCAGGGAGATCCCGTTGCCGATGCCCCGGTCGTCGATCTGCTCACCCAGCCACATGACGAACACGGTGCCCGCCGTCAAGGTGATGGCCGTCAACAGCTTGAAGCCCAACCCGGGGCTGGTGACGATGCCGCCGGACATCTGTTCCAGGCCCGCGGCCATGCTGAAGGACTGGATCAACGCCAGGACCACCGTGCCCAGACGCGTGTACTGGGTGATCTTCTTGCGGCCCGCCTCGCCTTCCTTGGCCAGCTTCTCGAAGTACGGAACCACCGCCTGCAGGAGCTGGAAGATGATCGAGGCGCTGATGTAGGGCATGATCCCCAGCGCGAAGATGGTGGCGTTGCGCAGGTTGCCGCCGGAGAACATGTCGTACAGACCCATGAGCGAACCCGACTGCGAATCGAAGAACGCCGCCAGGGCCGCCCGGTTGATACCCGGCGTGGGAAAGTGCCCGCCCACCCGGTAGATCAGCAGGATCAGACCAGTGAACAGGATCCTGCGCTTGAGTTCCGGGATCCTGAACATGCTTTGGTAGCTGCTGGTGATGTTCAAAGCAAGGCTTCCTTTGGCTTGAAGTTACACCACCGGCTCAACCGGTGATGGTCACGGACCCTCCCGCGGCCTCGATGGCCGCAACCGCGCTCTTGCTGGCCTTGGCCACCTCGAGCTGGAAAGACTTCTCCACCTTGCCCCGGCCCAGCAGCTTCACCGGCCGCTCCGGGTGCTTGATCAGGCCGGCCTTGGCCAGCGCCAGACCGTCGATCTTCTCGCCCGCCTCGAAGCGGGAATCCAGGGCGTCCAGGTTCACCAGCTGGAAGTGCTTCTTGAAGATGTTGGTGAACCCGCGCTTGGGCAGGCGACGGTTCAGGGGCATCTGGCCGCCCTCGAACCAGGGCGGGATGCCGCCGCCGGAACGGGCCTTCTGGCCCTTGTGGCCCCGGCCGCCGGTCTTGCCCTGGCCGGAACCGATGCCGCGCCCGCGGCGCTTCTTGTCCCGGTTGGCCCCGCGGGGGGCGCCGATATTGTTCAGCTTGAGCATGACTACTTCACCTCTTCGACGTTCACCAGATGACGGACCTTGAACACCATGCCGCGGATGGTCGGAGTATCGTCCTTGACCACCGAGGTCTGGTTGCGACGCAGGCCCAGGGCCTGGATGATGCGCCGGTGCTTCTCGGGACGCCCGATGACGCTGCGCACCTGGGTGATCTTCAGCTTACTCATTGTCCGCGGCCTCCTCTGTGCTCTCGGCGGCCGGAGCGGCGGGGGCGGCCTCGGGAGCCGCCTTGGGGGCCTCGGCCTTCTTCTCCAGGCCCAGCACCTCGCGCACGGTCAGGCCGCGCTTGGCCGCGATCTCCTCCACCGTCCGCAACTGCTTCAGCCCGTCGATGGTGGCCTTGACCACGTTGTTGGGATTGCGGGATCCCAGCTGCTTGGTCAGGATGTTCTTGACGCCCGCGGCCTCGAGGATGGCGCGCACGCCGCCGGCGGCGATGACGCCGGTACCCGGGGAGGCGGGCTTCAGGAGCACGCGGCTGGCGCCGAAGCGGCCGACCACCTGGTAGGGGATCGTGTCGCCCACCATGGGCACCTTGATCTGGGCCGCGCGGGCCGCCTCGCCGCCCTTGCGGATGGCGTCGGCGATCTCGTTGGCCTTGCCCATGGCGACGCCGACCTTGCCCTTGCCGTCACCGACGGTCACGATGGCGCTGAAGCTGAAGCGCCGGCCGCCCTTGACCACCTTGGCCACGCGGTTGATGTTGATCACATTCTCGTGCATGTCCGAGGCCTGGTCGCGACTGTCGCGACGGGGGCCGCCGGGCCCACGACCGCGACCGCCGGGTCCGCGTCCCGGTCCGCCGGGCCCGCGCCCACGGCCACCGGGGCCGCCGGGCCCGCGTCCGCGACCCTGGGGTCCACCTGCGCGCTGATTCGAGAATTCCGCCATCTGTCCTGCTCCTGTTCTCCCGGCCGGCCCCTTGCCGGCCCGAAATCTAGACTTCGATGCCCCCGTCCCTGAGCCCGCGGGCCAGGGCGGCGATGCGTCCGTGGTAGAGGTAGCCGCTGCGGTCGAAGACCATGGCCGAGATGCCCTGGTCCTTGGCCTTGGCGGCGATGGTGCGGCCCACCTTGTAGGCGACGGCGCACTTGCCGTCCACGCCCTCGGGAACCTCGTCCACCGTGGCGTGCTTGCCGTCGCAGGCCAGAAGGGTCGCGCCCTTCAGATCGTCCACGACCTGGGCGTAGATGTTGCGGTGGCTCCGGAACACCGTCACCCGCGGCCGCTCGCCGGTGCCGCGGATCCGCTTGCGGATCCCGATCTTCCGCTTCAGCCTGGCCTTGATCCGTTTG
>JALUJS010000247.1 GCA_027056825.1 Candidatus Krumholzibacteriia bacterium
CGGCCGGGGACGCACCGGTGGAGGAGTCGGTCCCGTCCTCCTAGCCCGCATTATTGGATCGCGTAGCGATTCAATAATGCGGGCTGGCCCGGATGATCAGACGCGGGTCGGAAAGACGGGCAATCCTCGGCAGGGTGATGGGTTGCCCGTAACCGCACATCCGGTTATTTTTTTCCTGACCCTTGCCGCGGCGGATTTCCCCTCCGCGGAATTTCCGCGGAAAAGCGACCCATGACCCTGCCCTCTCTTTTCGCCGCCGTCATCGCCCCGGCCTATATCGGGCCGGGCGCCGGTTTCGCCCTGGGCGGGTCCTTCCTTTTCGCGCTGGTGGGCATGCTGCTGGCCTTCGTGGCGCTGCTGGCCTGGCCCGTGCGCCTGCTGGTGCGGGTGGTCCGCGCGCGCGGACGGCGGGGCCGGACCCGGGCCCGCCGCGTGGTGGTCCTGGGACTGGACGGCCTGGACCCCGTGCTGGCCCGGCGCTGGATGGACGCGGGTCTGCTGCCCAACCTGGCCCGTCTGAAACAGGAAGGCGGCTTCCGGCCCCTGGGAACGACCTGGCCGGCCATGTCCCCGGTGGGCTGGTCCACCTTCGCCACGGGCGTGGACCCCTCCTTCCACAACATCTTCGATTTCCTGGCGCGCGACAACGCGACCCATCTGCCGGTGCTTTCGTCCACGCGCCTGAAGACCGCCTCCAGGGGCCGCCGCCTGGGGCCCATTCCCCTGCCCAGCCGGGAGCATCCCTTCGAGCTGCTGCGCCGCAGCAAACCTTTCTGGACCACCTGCGGCGAGCAGGGTGTGGCCGGCACCATCCTGCGCATTCCCATCACCTTTCCGCCGGACAGGTTCCAGGGCCGTCAACTGTCGGCCATGTGCGTGCCCGACCTGCGGGGAACCCAGGGCACCTTCACCCACTTCAGCGCCCCGGGGGCCGACGCCGGCGGGCGCACCACGGGCGGCGAACGCCGCACCCTGGAGCGGGCCGGAGAGAACCGCCGGCGCGGCGATTGGCCGGGACCCGATCGCAGCGACGGCACCGGACCGCTGACGGTGCCGGTGACCGTGACGGTGGACGCGGCCGGCCAGACCGCGACCTTCGACCTGGACGGGGAGCGCTTCACCCTGGGGCCCGGCGCGTACTCGGACTGGATCCCCGTGTGCTTCGCCGAGGGCCGGCGCCGGGCGCGGGGCATCTGCCGGGTGCGGGTGACGTCCTTCGCGCCGTTCAGTTTCTACGTCTCGCCGGTGAACATCGATCCCCTGCATCCGGCGTTTCCCATCAGCGAGCCGCCCCACTTCGCCATGACCCTGGCGCGGCTGCACGGTCCCTTCGCCACCCTGGGACTGGCCGAGGACACCTGGGCGCTGAACGAGCGGGTCATCGACGAGCAGGCCTTCCTGGACCAGGCCTGGGCCAACCACGCCGAGCGCGAACGGCAGCTCTTCCACGCCCTGGACCGGCAGCCGGACGGCGTGGTCTCGGTGGTCTTCGACGCCACCGACCGCATCCAGCACATGTTCTTCCGCTACCTAGAACCGGACCATCCGGCCAACGCGGACAAGGACACCGAGAAGCACAAGGACGCCATCGAGGATCTCTACCGCCGAGCCGACGACCTGGTGGGTCGCGTGCTGGCGCGGATGAAACCGGACGAGGTTCTGCTGGTCTGTTCCGACCACGGTTTCAAGTCCTTCCGGCGCGGGGTGAACCTCAACGCCTGGTTCCGGCGTAACGGCTACCTGTACCTCAAGACCGATCCGGAAAGCGGACCCCTACCGGAGATCCCCGACGGCGAACGCTTCGAGGCCACCGACGTGGACTGGCCGCGGACCCGCGCCTACACCAACGGGTTGGCCGGTTTCTATCTGAACATCGCGGGCCGGGAGAAGGACGGATGCGTGCCCCCGGAGAAGGCCGCCGCCCTGAAGCGCGAACTCATCGACAAGCTGCGCGGCCTGCCCGACCCGCGGGACGGCCAGGAGGCCATCACCGAGCTGTGGGCGAGCGAGGACATCTATCCCGGGCCCTACCGGGAGAACGGCCCGGACGTGATCGTGGGCTACAAGCCGGGTTATCGCACCGACTGGGACGCGGCCGTGGGTGCGGTCACCGACCGGATCATCAGCGACAACACCCGCAGCTGGAGCGGAGACCACTGCATGGATCCCCGCCAGGTGCCGGGGGTGCTGTTCTGCAATCGCCCGTTCGCGGCCGCGCGGCCGGACCTGCGCGACCTGGCGCCCACGGTGCTGGACCTGCTGGGCGTGCCCGCGCCCCGGCACATGGCCGGCCGCAGCATCTTCGCCGCCGAAGGGAGGGGCTCCGCATGAGGAAGGCGCTCCTGATCGCCGCGCTGGCCCTGGCGGTTGCCACCGGCTTCTGCGCCGCGGCCGACGGCCCGCGCGTGCTGGTCCTGGGCTTCGACGGCATGGATCCCCGGTTGCTGCAGGAATTCCGGGCCGAGGGCGTCATGCCCAACGTCGATCGCTTCCTGGCCGGCGGCGGGCAGTTCACCGAGTTCGGCACCAGCACGCCCCCGCAATCACCGGTGGCATGGTCCAACTTCATCACGGGTATGGATCCTGGCGGCCACGGGATTTTCGACTTCATCCACCGTGATCCCGAAACGCTGCTGCCGTTCTTCTCCGCCAGCGAGGCCAAGGGCCCCACCCGTTTCTGGCGTTTCGGGAGCTGGAAGATTCCGCGCGAGGGCGGCGAGGTGCGCAACCTGCGCCACGGCAAGGCCTTCTGGGAGCTGCTGGCGGACCGGGGCATCGACGCAACCATCTTCAAGGTGCCGTCGAACTTCCCGCCCGTCGAATGCGAGGTGCGCAGCCTGTCGGGCATGGGCACCCCCGACATCACCGGCAACTACGGCATCTCCACCCTGATCACCGACGACCCGCCCGTGGACCGTGACCTGGGTGGCGGGCGCGTGGTTTCGGTCTACCTGGACGACGGCCGCTTCACCGCCGACCTGGAAGGGCCGCCCAATGCCTATCGCGAAGGGGATCCGCCGGCCCGGGTCACCGTCACCGGGCGCGTGGATCGGGAACGCGGCTCCGTCTGGCTGGATGTGGACGGGACGCATGTGGTCCTGGACCAGGGGCAGTGGAGCGGCTGGGTGCGGGTGAATTTCCCGCTGATTCCCCTGGTCAAGGGCGTCTCGGGGATCTGCCGTTTCTACTTCATGCAGGCCGACCCGCTGCGGCTCTACGTGACGCCGATCCAGATCGATCCCGAGCATCCGGCCATGCCCATCAGCACGCCCGGCGATTACAGTCGCCGCATCGTCGAACGGACCGGGTTGTTCTACACCCAGGGCCTGCCCGACGACACCAGCGCCCTGGAGAACGGGTTCCTGCCCGACGCCGGTTACGTGGAGCAGAGCGAACTGGTGCTGCAGGAACGCCGCCGGCAGTTCGACGCCGAGCTTGACCGTTTTGCAAAGCTGGATGAGGGGCTCCTTTTCTTCTACTTCAACTCCCCGGACCAGACCTGCCACATGATGTGGCGGAACATGGATCCTGGCAGCCCCACCCACGCCGAGGCGGATCCGGACCAGAAGGACCGCATCCGCCGGGTCTACCAGGAGCTGGACGCGGTCCTGGGCCTGGCGCTGGACCGGGTGCCGGACGACACGGTGATCATGGTCA
>JALUJS010000248.1 GCA_027056825.1 Candidatus Krumholzibacteriia bacterium
CACAACGACGGGGACATCATCGCCGGCGAGACCGACCCTCTGTTCTTCGACGCCGAATGGCGCAACGATCCCGGATATCCCAACCTGATGCCCGGCTTTCCCGTGGCCCTGGATGTCGCACCCCTGTGCGACCCGACCGTGGCCGACCTGGACGCGGACGGCAGGATGGAAATCGTCTTCACCGACGAGGCGAACCGGATCTGCGTCTACCGGCATGACGGCACTCCGTACCCCGGCTGGCCCCTGTCCACCGGCGTCCCCCTGGCCCGCGGCCCCGTGGCCATCGGCGATTTGAACGGGGACGGGGTTCCCACCATCTTCGCGGGCACGGCCGATGGCCGGATCCTCGGTTTCACCGTTCCCTACGGCGTGTACCACCCCTACCCGGTCACCCTGAGCCCCGCCGATTCGGTGTTCGTGTCCATCGGCGCCCTGGGCGGTCCCTACCCGCGGACCCTCATCGCCACCGTGGGCTACAAGCTGGTCTTCCTCGACTACAAGGGCGGGACGCCGCCCGGCGCCCACGGCTGGATCTTCAGCGGAGACGACCTGCACCAACCCGCCGCCAGCGGCGATATCGACGGTGACGGCGTGGCCGACGTTCTGGTCGCAGGCAACACGACGGTAACGGCGCTGGATCTCAAGGCCACCGCGACCAGGTGGGTCCGGGATCTGGGCCGGACCATCTCCGGGGCGCCCACCCTGGGAGACATGGACCTGGACGGAGACATGGAGGTCGTGATCCCCACCGCCGACGGCTGGATCTTCGTGCTGGACGACATGGGCAACGACATTTCCGGGTTCCCCGTCGACACGGGCGCCGCAAGCACGCTGTCCAGCGTCGCCCTGGCCAACCTGACCGGGAGTCCCGAACCCGAACTCGTCGCCACCTGCCATGACGGCCGGATCTACGCCTACGACCACACCGGCGCGCCGCTGTCCGGCTACCCGGCGGCGGCGGACGCGGGTTTTCCCCTTCAGGCCATGCCCGTGGTCATGAAGGTCGACAACGGAGCCTTCTCGCCCCTGGCCGGATCCGATGCAGGCAACATCTGGGCCTGGGACGTCCTCGGCGCCGTCAAGGACCACTTCCCGTACGCCCTGGATGGAGGCGTTTCCCTGGCTGCGGCCTGCGGCGACCTCCTGGGCGTCTCCCGCATCCAGGCGGTGTTCCTGACCCACGACAACCCCGGCCTGGTGGCGCTGGACTTCGGTTCCAGCTCAACCTACGCCCTGTGGCCCATGGCCGCCCACGACCCCCGCAACACCGGTTGCTACGGCTGCGTGGAGGACGTGGCCACGGGTGTGGACGACGGAGGCGGCGCGGCAACCTCGCGCGTGAGCTTCGCCGCGCCGGCCCCCAACCCCTCGGCCGGTTCGACGCTGTTCAGCTTCAGCCTGCCGGTGCGGGCGGCGGCGCGCCTGGATGTCTTCGATGTGCGGGGGATGCGGGTGCGCACGGTGTTGAAGGAGGAGCTGGCAGCCGGCCTGCACACCGTATCCTGGGACGGACGCGACGACCGGGGGCAGCGCCCCGCCAGCGGCGTGTACTACGCGCGGCTGCGGCTACGCGGGCCCGGTATCGATCAGGAGCTGACCCGCAAGATCGTCCGCCTGCGGTAGCCATCGGCCCGCGGCGGCCCGGGTCACGCCTCCAGCCCGGCGACGAAGGCGCGGATCTCGTCGCGCACCCGGCGGTAGTGGTCCAGGGCCTCTTCCTCGTCGACCGCGTCCCGGGCCAGGTACGGCGGATCCTCGAAGCTGTGGTGGATCACCCGGGCCGTGCCCGGAAACACGGGGCAGCTCTCGCGGGCGTTGTCGCAGACGGTGACCACGAGGTCGAAGGGGATATCCAGCAGCTCGTCCACCAGCTTGGAGCGGTGGCCGGAGATGTCCACTCCGGCCTCGGCCATGGCCTTGACCGCCAGGGGATTCAGGCCGTGGGTTTCGACGCCCGCGGACCAGGCCTTGAAATCGTCCGCGCGCAGGGCCCGCGCCCAGCCCTCGGCCATCTGGCTGCGGCACGAGTTGCCCGTGCACAGGAACAGCACCTTGCGTGTGGGCGTCATGGCTTCTTCTTTCTGTTGCCGCCGTCCATGAAGCGGTGAAGGTTTTCACGGACATAGGCCCTGAATGCCACGGGCTTGTCCGCCAGTTCCCAGATCCGGTCCAGGTCCTCCCAGCGCAGCACGCGGCCGCCCGGATCCTGTTCCACCAGGATCAGGGTCGGGCCATCCAGGCCGAATTCCGCGACGAAATGCTCGTTGCCTTCGTCCTGGACATCCACCGTGCGCATGGCCAGCAGGCCCTGCTCCACCGCGTCCAGGAAATCGTAGTCCACCGTCTCGGCCGCCATGGATTCCATGCTGAGGCAGGTCTGGCACCGCAGGTGGTTGTGGAAGTAGTAGACGATGAAGTCCGGCGGGGGCTCCGGACTGGCGCCGGGAAACCCCGAGGCCGGAGCGGCGGCCGACACCGGCCCGACCAGGATCATCAGCGCACCGATGGCCGCGGCGATGGTTCTCATATCATCTCCATGACATCAATGGGACGTGTAGATCATGTACAGCCCGCCCATGATCACCAGCACGCCGCACACCGTCTTGAGGATGCGGCTGCCGCGGGACTTCTCGTTCCAGTCCAGGGTCTTCTGGACCCACTCGGTGCCCGCTCCCGCCACGGCAATGACCAGGCAGTGGCCCAGACCGTAGGCCAGCAGGAGCATCGCCCCGTACGCGAAATTGTCGGCCGCCACCTTGAAGGTCACCGCCAGCATGGGCGCCATGTAGGCGAAGGTGCAGGGGCCCAGGGCCACGCCGAAGACCAGGCCCAGGACCAGCGCCGCCCACGGCCCGCGCCAGGACCAGCGCCCCATCCCCGGACCCGACCACCCCAGGGGGATCACATCCAGCAGGCCCAGACCCACCACCAGGAATACCGCCGCCACCAGGTAGTTGCCGAACGAACCCAGGTCGCCCATGATCCGGCCGGCCGAGGCCGTCATCGCCCCGATGACGGCGATGGTCACCAGGATCCCCACCGCAAACAGCGAGGACAGGCCCAGGGCACGTCTGGTTGTCATGTCCGGCTGCCCGTTGATGAAGCCGACCACCAGCGGGATGCTGGACAGGTGGCAGGGCGACAGCAGGATGCTCAGGACTCCCCACGCGAAGGACGCCCCCAGGGCCACCAGCACCGACTGGGCGATGGCGTGGGTCAGGTGCTCGAAGACCGCGCCCACCGCTACCCCGCTTCCGGCGAGGGCAGCGTGAACTCGTAGCCCAGTTCCCGCCACTTGGCCAGGATGTCGTCACGGGCGAAGAACCCCTCGTGGCGGTAGAGTTCCTTCCCGTCGGGTCCGAAGAAGATCTGCGTGGGAATGAGCTGGATTTCGTACTTCTTTGCCTGCTCGGGGTTCTTCCACACGTCCAGGAACCGGACCTCCAGCTTCCCGGCCAGCCCCTTTTCCAGTTCGTCCAGCACCGGGACCATCATCTTGCAGGGCACGCACTTATCCGCGCCCAGGTCCAGCAGCACGGGCAAGCCGGCCTCGACCCGCGCTTCCTGGCCGGCTTCGCCGTTTTCGCTTCCGCGCAACATGAAGGCTCCCACCGCCGCCACCGCCACCACCACCAGGATGAC
>JALUJS010000249.1 GCA_027056825.1 Candidatus Krumholzibacteriia bacterium
CGACCTTGTCGTAGGCGGACTTGAGGTTCAGCCACGCCTCGGTGGCCTGCACTTCGGCCTGCCTGGTCTCGAAGGACGCCATGTGGCGGGCGGCGCGCTCCTGGGCGCGGGCCTTCTTGAGTTCGCTGATGTTCTGCAGGCCCTTGAAGATGTCCCAGGTGGCGTAGACGCCCAGGCTCCAGCTGTCGGCGTCGTCGCCGAAGAGGTTGTCCAGGCTGTAGTAGTCCTTCTGCAGGCTGAGGTTGATGTGGGGCAGCATGGCTCCGCGCGCCACGCCGACCATCTTGCCCGCGGCCTCGGCCTGCTTGATCCGGGCAGCCACGTCGCTGCGGCTGCGGGCCGCGGCGGGATCCAGGTCGGCCGGCGGAGCGGTGACGTCCTGGTCCTCCAGGGCCGTGTCCACGGCCAGGGGCAGGTCCGTATCCACCGCCGTCAGCAGCTTGATGTACTGGCCGGCCACGGTGACCATGTTCCGGACCTCGATGAGCCGCTGCTGGAGCCCGCTGAGGTAGACCTTGGCCTGGAGCAGGTCGGCCTCGGTGGCCATCTCGTTCTCCACCATGGATCGCGCCTGGCGCACGTGCCCCTCGGCCGAAGCCACCGCGGCCTCCATGACCCGCACGTAGGCCTGGGCCAGGGCCAGGCCCTCGTAGGCCTCGATGGCGCGCATGGCCACGGTCTGGCCGGCGCGTTCGTGGTCCAGGGCGGCCGCGTCGCTGGCCGCGTTGGCCGCCTGCTTCCCGAACAGGCCCATGCCCCCGTTGAACAGGGGCTGCATGAGCTGCAGGCGCGTGATGTGCTGGTTGGTCGCGCCGGGGTTGTTCAGCAGCGTCGGATCGAAGTCCATGGGGGTGACGGCCCGGTTCTGCAGCTTGAAACCGAAGCTGCTGAGGGCGTCATCGCTGCGCAGGAAAAATTCCCCCAGCTGGAGCTGCGGGAGGAAGCCGCGCCAGGCGCCCTGGGCCTCGGCGGCCGCGGCGTCCTTCATGGCTCCCGAGGCGGCGAGCATCTCGTTCCGTTCCCTGGCGGCCTGCAGGATCTTCTCGCGGTCCACGAAGAGCGTGTCGCCACGGACGGTGCCGATGCGTTGCGCGTCGGAGGCCGGGGCGGCGGCCCCGTCGTCGGCGAGGACCAGCCCGGGCGCCAGGGCCAGGATCAGAAGCATACCGATTCCAAGTCCCTTGCGGAGCATGGTTGACTTCTCCTTTTTTGGCTTATTCACCGGCGGTTTCGGGCACGCCGAGTTTGCGCAGGATGGTGGCCATGAGGCACCACCTGGTGAACCCGCTCTGCAACAGGTTGGCTCCCACGAAGGCGGTGAACCAGAGCCAGTTGGGATTCACGTAGTGGGCCAGGGCCAAACTGCCCAGGATGAAGAATCCCGCGATGATGTGGATGAGGCGGTCGACGGTCATGGATGGTCCTCCTTGGCCTGTCGTTGGTTTCCCGGATCCCTTGCGTCAACGTGCGAGTCTGTGCATCCGGGCTAATCATCAAACTGAACAGTTTCGAATATTATAATATGATTGAACGTTAGTCAAGGGGATTTTTTCCCACGGCCAAGCTAACCCGGATATCGTGGGTCTTCAACCCGCAAATCCGGTGGCGGGAACATTCCCGATTCCCTAGTTTGGCGGTCAATCATAATGCCGACCCGATCCAGGAGGCCGATGGTGCAGGAACATACGGAAAAGCAGCTGCTGATCGCCCGGCCCCGGGGATTCTGCGCGGGGGTCGATCGCGCCATCGCGGTGGTCAACGTGCTCCTGGAAAAGCATGGCGCTCCCCTGTACGTGCGGCGGGAGATCGTTCACAACCGGGCCGTGGTCGAGGATTTCCGCGCGCGCGGGGTGATCTTCGTGGAGGAGCTGGACGAGGTTCCGGACAACGAGGTGGTGGTGTTCAGCGCCCACGGGGTCTCGCCCGCGGTTCGCGAGGATGCACGGCGGCGTGGGCTGAAGGTCATCGACGCCACCTGTCCCCTGGTCACCAAGGTGCACCAGGAGATCGTCCAGCACGCCCGGGCCGGATACCGCCTGGTGCTCATCGGCCACGCCGGCCACGACGAGGTCCTCGGCACCATGGGGGAGGCCCCGGACCGCATCACCCTGGTGACCAGCGTGGAAGACGTCGCGGCCCTCGATTTCCCCCCCGACACCCCCCTGGCCTACGCCACCCAGACCACCTTGAGCGTGGATGAGACCCAGGACATCGTCGCCGCCCTGAAAAAACGTTTTCCCCGCATGCTGGAGCCCCGGCGCAGTGATATCTGTTACGCCACGCAGAACCGGCAGGACGCCGTCAAGGCCCTGGTAAACGAGGGGATCGGGCACCTGCTGGTGGTCGGATCGCGCACAAGCAGCAACAGCCGCCGCCTGTGCGAGGTGGCCGAGAACCTGGGGGTCGGCGCTTCGTTGATCGACAGCCGCGAGGATATCGATTTCGAACGCCTCGCCGCTATCCGGCTGGTCGGCTTGACGGCCGGCGCCTCCGCGCCGGAGCACCTGGTGCAGGATGTGGCCGCCTGTCTGGGTGAAAGGGGCTGGTCGGCGCGGGAAATCATTACCCTGGACGAGGATGTCAATTTCAGTTTACCCAGCGAGTTGGTTGGATAAAATGAATGGGAGCCAATATCTATGAATATTTGCAGAAATTCCTTTGACACTGACCTGTTGACAGTTTATCATCATTCCGAACGCATATCGTTGGCCGCCAAATTCCTGGCGGGGCCGACTCCTCGAATTCCGTTACGGCGAGGTCCCTGATGGAAAAGAAACTCTACGAAATGCAGGCCGAACTCTGCAAAACCCTGTCCAATCCCAAGCGGTTGGAGATTCTCGACATCCTGCGGGAGCGCGAGGAAATCTCGGTCAACGAACTGGCTGAACTGCTGGAGATTCCCAAGGCCAACACTTCCCAGCACCTGGCCGTGCTGCGCCAAGCCCGGGTGGTCAACACGCGCAAGGACGGAATCAACGTCTATTACAGCCTGAGGTCGGACAAGATCTCCGAGGCCTGCGCCATCACGCGCCAGATCCTGCTGGAAAGGCTCCAGGACCAGGTCAATCTCTCGGACCTGATCCAGAAGAACCAGACCTGAGGATTCGTCAAGCAACCAGGGTTCGCATCAAGCGGTCCACCAGGTGGTGGACCGCTTCCTTGTGGGGGCGCAGGACGGGATCCCAGTTCCTGGAAACGGTTACCAGGTCCAGGATGATGGCGTCCCGATCCAGGGGAGAGTCGTCGGTCAGGAATCCGTTTTCCCGCAGATAGCCTTCCAGCAAATCGATCTGGGCGCTTTGGAGGTTTTTGACGGCTCGGCCCCGCAAGGCGCTGATCAGCGCTCCGGCCTTCCCGTCGGTCCGATCCAGCACGCCCAGGATCTCTTCCTTCTTGCTGGTAGTCATGGGGCTGTCCAGGATGACCTGCGGAGTGACCCGCGGTGGGCGGCCGCGGCGAAGCAGGTCCGCCAGCCGCAGCCACAACTTCACCCGGCCGTCCACGCGGGCGGCCGCTTCCGGTTTCAGCAGGCCGGATGCGCGCAGGCGCTCAGCGTTTTCCTGCCAGCGGCCCACGGTGGAAATGCCGTCCAGCAACAATTCGTGCAAAAGCTCCAGGTCGTCGGACAGCAGGTAGAAC
>JALUJS010000250.1 GCA_027056825.1 Candidatus Krumholzibacteriia bacterium
CGATCTCCGGAGCCTTCTCGTTGCACACCGCGATGGCGGCGACAGGGCCGCCGTCCTGCATGGCGGCCTTCAGGGCGGACTTGAGACGGCTGCCCAGCTCCGCCGCGGCGGCCCGGCACCTGGTCAACGCCTCATCCTCGGTCAAGGGCGGCGCCTGGGGCGTCGCTGCGGGCGCGGCCTCCCCTTGCCGGACGGAGGTTGTGTCCCCTGCCGCCCCTCCTCCGCCTCCGTCATCGGTGCGTGAACACGCGCCGGCCGACACGATCATCAGAACCATCATCAGGGCCGTAATCATCCGCGTCATGTCAGACTCTCCCTGTCCAGGCCATGAAAAACTGCCGCGGGCGGAGGTCGCAACCTCCGCCCGCGGTCAGATTAACAGGGTCCGGCCCGTCCGTCCAGACGGGCCCGCTCGGGGACGTCCGCCGGATCACCTCACCAGGATCATGCGCTCGGTGAAGACGCCCTCGGAAGTGACCAGCCGCGCGAAATAGAGGCCGGAGGATTGCCCGCCGGCGTTCCAGACCGACACGTGCTGTCCCGGACCCATCACGCCGTCCTCCAGGACGGCGACCCGCCGGCCGCTGACGTCGAAAACCGACAGGTTCACCCTTTCCTCCCGCGGCAGGGTGAAGGCCAGGTTCGTCACCGGGTTGAAGGGATCGGGATACTGGGCCGTGATGCCCGCGGACAAGGCCGCCTTGTCCGGGGCGGGAGCATCCGGCTCGGCAACCTCGGGACCCGCGACGGTATCGGAAACCTTGACGGGCGCGTTCAGGCCCAGGATATAACCCGGCTCATCCACGGCGAAGAAGGCCACGTCCTCCGGCTGATGCAGGGTCTCCTCGTCCACGGACTGCTCCTCCTCCATCCTCAAGGCCACGGTGTTGATCCTCTGACGCTTGAACCGGCAGGCCGCCGGATCGGGGTCGTTGAAAGTCACATCCTGGCAGAAATAGACCGGAGGAGTGAAGTAATGCGCCCCGTAATTGGTCTGCTGCCAGGAACTATCCACGGCGGGCGCGGTGCCCGCGGAGAACTTCATGCCCGCGGCAGCGCCCCGACCGGCGGGTATGGCCATCCAGCCCACCGTCTCGGGACCATGGGGACCGGCCGCCGCTTCCTCGTCCTGGAGCATGACCTCGAAGCCGGTCGATGTCACATTCCGTACCCGGGCGATGCACGCCGACGGATCATAGGACGACATGACCCCCGTCAAGACCGCCGGCGTCCCGGTAAACGGGGTGGGGAAGGTCACCTGCTGCCACACGCCGTCCTCGGCCAGGACCTTGCCCGCCTTCAGAGGGGTGCCGTCGGCCAGCAGGTGGTCTCCGGCTTCCACCGCCAGGTAGGGGCAGGAGGTGGACTGGTGGTCGCCGTCCAGGTAGTCCCACTCCTCGATCTTCCACGTGAACAGCCCGGTTCCCGCCGAAAGGACCCGGGCATGGGCGGGCTCGGAATCGCCGTCCGGAAGCGCGCGCATGATGACCACCGGATCGTCGTAGTCATGCTGCAGGAACCGGAAGAACCAATGATCATCCCACATCCCCTGCTCGATGACCCCGACTTCTCCCAGCACCGCGGCCGCCGACGTCGGCATCTCTGCGTAGTGCAGGGTTGCGGTCTCCGCGTCGTAGTCGTATTCCAGGTAACTGGCGTGCACCATGTCGTAGGGGTCCACGACCATGGACATCTTCTGGACCACCGTGGCGTAATCCACCACCCTGACCGGCCACGAACCGTCCAGATTCGTGGTGTATATCACCGAATCGAGATTCCAATTGTTGGCGATCACATGAACCTTGTCCTGGCGGTCCAGGGCGATGCTGCAGTAGCCCCCGTCGTAGTTGGCGTCATAGATGGTGCTCACCGACCAGGTTCCGCCGCTGTTGGTGGCGAACATGAGGGCTCCGGCGTCCCGGTCGATGTAGACGAGGTCGGCGTAGCCCTGGGAATTCACGGCGAGATCGAAACCCGGCGCCCCGCCCAGGTCATCGACCACCTGCTCCCGGGACCAGACGCCCCCGGTCCGAACCGCGTATTTCAGGGCGTACTTGTAATCGAGAAAATCCTCGTACCCGTACCGGTAGGCGATGCAAGGGCGGCCCGACGGATCCAGCGCCAGGGCGCAGTCGCCGATTCCGTAGGTGTCATCGACGTTCTCGATGACCCACTCACCCCCCTGCTTCTCGGCGAACATCAAGCCGTTGGACCTGTCGACGTAGGCGATGTAGGGATGCTGGTCGGAGCCCACGGCCAGGGAACATACTGGATTTGTCTGATGGTTCACCTCGGTCACGATTCCACAGCTTGTGTTCCAGGGCACGTTGCTGCAGTAGTCGAGGTCGAACTTCCAACGGCCCCGGCCATAGGCCAGGTGGATATGGTCTCCACGATCGATGGCCAGGCCCAGGCTGGCATCATACGTACCCAGCTTCTTGGTGTCTTCGGTCCTCCAGTATCCCTGCCGGTTGGAAACAAGCGTGAGCACGGCGCTGTTCCCATAGGCGATAAAGGCCTGGTTGTGGGAATTGAGGGCAAGCGAGCAGTTGAAGCCGGGCCAGGGCATCCCCGTGGCCACATCCTGGACCCTCCAGGTGTCCGCCCGGCCCTCCGCCGGGGTAATGATGCACAACGTCAGGGTGAAAAGGATGAGAAAGAATCTGGTCTTCATGGCCATACCCCCCAATTGATCCATGAATCATGCCGATCAACCTCCAGACTTTACCATTTAGAATGATTATTTTCAACTTTATTGATATCCATGTTCCCCGGTGCCCTGTGACCTGACAGGAAAGGGCCGCCCCACCGGGAGCGGCCCTTGATCCGCAGGATTCATGAACGGGAACGGCAGGACTACATGTGCACCGTCATCAGGGCGATGGCCTGGTCGGCCAGGGCCTTGAACTGGCCGAAGTAGATGCCCAGCACCAGCGTGGGAACCGTCAGGACGCCCAGCACGGTGTACTGCAGCCAGTGCAGCTTCAGGGGGCCGGTTTCGGCGCCTTCGGCCGGGCGGGTCAGGAACATGGCCTTGACCACCTTGTAGTAGTAGTACAGCCCGACCACCGAGTTGATGGCGGCCACGATCACCAGCCAGAACCACTGCCGGTCCATGACGGCGGTGAAGACGTACAACTTCCCGATGAAGCCCGCGAAGGGCGGGATACCCGCCAGCGAAGACAGGAAGATCACCATCATGGCCGCCGCCCACGGGGCGCGGAAGCCCAGACCCGCGTAGTCCGACAGCTCCTCGCTCTTGAGGTGGTTGTTGATGGCCACCACGAAGAAGAAGGCGCCGAGGTTCATGAAGGTGTAGACCAGCAGGTAGAACAGCACCGCCTGCAGCCCCTGGCCCGTCAGCAGCACGAAGCCCATGAGGATGTAGCCCACGTGCGAGATGCTGGAGTAGGCCAGCAGGCGCTTGACGTTGGTCTGGCGCAGGGCCACCAGGTTGGCGTAGATCATGGTCGCCGCGGACATCACCGCCACCAGCAGGGGCCAGTTGAAATCGGCGATGAGGGTGGCGCCGGTGGCCGGATCGTCGCCGGTGGCCAGCACCGAGTAGAAGAAGCGGATCATCAGGGCGAAGCCCGCGGCCTTGGG
>JALUJS010000251.1 GCA_027056825.1 Candidatus Krumholzibacteriia bacterium
AGCTCTACGAACACGAAACCCTCGTGGCCCTGGCCCGCCTGTGCGTCGAACACGGCCTGTGGCTGATCAGCGACGAGGCCTACCGCGAGCTGTACTACACCGGCGGCAAGCCCGTCAGCGTGTGGGGGATAACCGAAGAGGAGGTGCCCGGCATCACCGGGCGCCGCATCAGCATCGAGACCGCCAGCAAGGTGTGGAACGCCTGCGGCCTGCGCATCGGCGCCCTGGTCACCGACAACGAGGAGTTCCACCGCAAGGCCGTGGCCGAGAACACCGCCGCCCTGTGCAGCAGCATGCTGGGCCAGCAGGTGTTCGCCGCCCTGGGGGAGGTTCCCCACGAGGAACTGCACCGGTGGTTCGCGCAGCAGCGGGAGTACTACGGCGGCATGCTGAAAACCGTGACCACGCGCCTGCGCGAGCTGATCCCCGGGGTCATCGTCTCCAGCCCCGACGCGAGCCTCTACTCGGTCATCGACGTGCGCAACCTGGTGGACGAGGATTTCCAGGCCCTGGACTTCGTCATGTTCTGCGCCCGCGAGGGCAAGGTGGAGCGTGACGGCAAGGCGTTGACCCTGCTGACCGCCCCCATGGCCGGCTTCTACAGCGTGCCGGAGGGCAGTCCCAATCCGGGGCGCACCCAGATGCGCATCGCCTACGTGGAAACACCCGAGCGCATGGCCCTGGTGCCGGAGCTGTTCGCCGAGTTGCTGGAGCAGTACCTGGCGCGGTCCTGAAAATTGGTGTTGACTTTACGCTATGTGTTGAGTAAAATTACTCAATGTAATGAGTAATTTGATTAATCCCCCATACGAACGCCCTTATGGGGCCGAATTGGCGCGTCGGCTGGCCGAACCCCGCCGGTTTATCCAGATCGTCGCCGGGCCGCGCCAAGTGGGCAAAACCACCCTGGTCCAGCAGGTTACCCGGAAGCTTGATGTTCCGGTGCGATATGCCAGCGCCGACGATCCCGCCCTGCGCGAAAGTGAATGGATTGCTCACCAGTGGGATGCTGCCAGGCTGCAGAACGGGCCCGGGGGATGCATCCTGGTCCTGGACGAAGTGCAGAAGGTGGCGAATTGGTCAGAGTTCGTGAAGAAACTCTGGGACGAGGATACCCGTAGCGGCCATCAACTCAAGGTGGTGCTCCTCGGATCCGCCCCCCTGTTGATCCGGAAGGGCTTGGCCGAAAGTCTTGCGGGTCGATTCGAAATCCTGCATCTGCCTCATTGGTCCCTGGCCGAGATGCATGCGGGCTTCGGGTTCGATCTTGAAGAATATCTTTATTTTGGAGGATATCCGGGGGCCGCTCCCCTGGCCTCCGACCCTGAACGCTGGCGACGGTATATTCTCGATTCCTTGATCGAAACAACGATCGCAAGAGACATCCTGCTCTTGAGCAGGGTGGACAAGCCCGCATTACTGCGCCGCTTGTTCCAATTGGGCTGCCAATATTCCGGCCAGGTGCTTTCGTACAACAAGATGCTTGGGCAACTCCATGACGCCGGAAACACCACCACGCTGGCGCATTATCTCAACCTGCTGGATGCCGCCGGCATGTTGAAGGGATTGCCGAAGTATTCCGGCCAGGTTGTGCGCCGACGGGCTTCCAGCCCTAAGCTTCAGGTGATGAATACGGCCCTCATGGTTGCCCTTTCCGGTCTGGATCCCGATGAACTGCACGGTGACCCGGAGTTCAGGGGGCGCCTGGTGGAATCCGCCGTGGGCGCCCATTTGGCCAATGCCGCCTCGCGAGGGACTTGCGAGGTGTTCTATTGGCGGGAGCGCAACCGTGAAGTGGATTTCATCGCCCGGAAGGGCAAGAAGGTGGTGGCTGTCGAGGTGAAAAGCAGCCGCAGGCATGATGCCTTGCCGGGGATGCAGGCCTTTGTCGCGAAACACCAACCCACCCGCAGGTTGCTGGTGGGAGCAGATGGGATCCCGGTTGACGAATTCCTGTCCCGACCGGTCGCCCACTGGATCGAATAAGACGGGTTAACCGGCTTCTTCGGCCGCCCGCTCGAAATCCGCCGCGGCTCGCTCCGTCAACTCGTCGTTCAGCAGCTCCTCCAGGATCCGCGGCGCCACCGTGAAGGTGTCCAGGCCCGCGGCGGCCAGGTCGGTGACCTGCTGTGCGGTGCGCAGGCTGGCGGTCAAAAGGCGGGTGGGCGAGGCCGTCCGGCGCAGGATCTTCTGCATGCCGCGCACCGCCAGCATCCCGTCGCGGCCGTCATCGAGCATCCGGCCCAGGTAGGGGGCGGCGTAGTTCGCGCCCAGGGTCGAGGCCGCCATGACCTGGCCCGGGGTGAACACGGCCGTGAGGGTGATGGCGCACCCCCTGGCGCGCAACTCGCGCGCGGCCCGCAAACCTTCCCCGGTGGCCGGCACCTTGACCAGCACCCTGCATGGGCCAGCCGCCAGGGCGGCCAGGCCTTTGCCCCTTTCGACCATGGCGGCGGCATCGGGACCCCAGGTCTGCAGGTGGATCTCTCCGGCACCCAGGTCGGCCGCTTCCGTGGCCAATTCACCCAGTTGCTCGAGAGTGCACGGCAATCCCGCACGCTCCAGCAACACCGGGTTGGTGGTCACGCCGGCAAGGATCCCGGTGGGCAGCCAGCGCCGCCAGGCTGCGACCTCGGCGGTGTCCAGCAGCAGGCGCACGGGGCGCGGGGCGACGTCATTCATGGTGGTCCTTTCCTTCCTCTGCTCCGAAGAGGTCCAACTGCCTTTCGCGGCCGGGCCGCCAGGGTTCCAGGCAGGCCGGATCGTCGAAGCCGGGATCGCCGACCCGGGGATCGACCGGGTGGGCGATCATGTCCGCGACATCCCGCGGCGCCATCATATCCTGCAGGTCGGCAGCCGAAGCATTCGCCGCGCCCAGCCAACCCGGCCAATCCGCCGGGGCCACGATCACCGGCTGCCGGTGGTGGAGGGGCCGCATGAACCCGGAGGCGGCGCTGGTGATGATGGTGCAGGCCTCGCGCACTTCGCCCCCGGGATACTCCCAACGATCCCATATCCCCGCCAGGGCGAACAGGCCCCCGTCGCGGCGCCGGACCAGGAAAGCCTGCTTGCGACCCCGCTCCGGCTTCCACTCGTAGAACCCGTTGACCGGGATCAGGCAGCGGCGCTCGGCGAAGGACGCGGCGAAGGCCGGCTTGCGGGCGATGGTCTCGCCGCGGGCGTTGATCAGCTGCGGGGTCTTGCCGCCGCGGCCGGGTCCGGGCGCGGAGATGCCCCACTGCAGCAGCCGCAACGCGCGGTCCGGCCCGTCGGCCAGCACCGCGGCGATGGGTCCTCCCGGCGGGATGTTGAACCGCGGCGCCAGGTCGGGCACATCGTTCAGCCGGAAGAAGGCGGCGATTTCCGCGGGTGATTTCGACAGGACGATGCGGCCGCACATGCCGGGGCGCCTTTCTGCAACGGGACCGATTCGATCGCTGTAAACTAGGGGCAATCGGCCCGGGGATCAACCGGGCGGGATTGACTGGTCCGTCGTCGGCACCGATAATGCCTTCTCCGCCGCAAACGTCGGCACGGTCACCCTTTTCCAGGAGCCCTCGCATGCACGGGCCGGACGCCGCCAACCCGGACTCCCCGTTTCCCGC
>JALUJS010000252.1 GCA_027056825.1 Candidatus Krumholzibacteriia bacterium
GACATCCCCCAGGCCGCTCCCCTCGAGAACAAACTCATAAGTCGTTTGGCCATAAGACGAAACCCCGACACCGCTCGAGGCGTTACCCTGGGGATCCATATCCACCAGGAGGGTTTTGCGTTCGGCAACAGCGAGGCTGGCGGCCAGGTTCACCGCCGTTGTGGTCTTGCCCACCCCGCCCTTCTGATTGGAAATTGCTATGATCTTGGGCATGAGAACCCTCGCCTTTCGTTGACCAGAATGATGGAATCGCTACGCGATCCGGTCATCCAGGTTGAGTGGTGCAAGATACCAACGTCCCCATGCCCCGGTCAAGCCGCGGGGTCATTGGGAATCATGTTCCACGTGGAACAATCAGGGAGCGTCAACCGGGAGGATGGGCCAATGTTCCACGTGGAACACTACCCAAGGGCTAGCGTGTATTGGGTAACCAGAAGGCTCGCGGGCAGCAACCCCGTGGTGGGCCCCAAGATAAGACGACTGACGAAGTGCGGCATGACCCGCCACCCAAAGGATTTTCCGGCGAGAGCCAGGGATTCTTCAAGTTTCTTGTCCAGAATCTGGTCCGGTGGCTGAAACCTGACAATGACCAGGGGCACCAACCCGCCCGCAAAGCCCGGTTTCCCGTTCAGCAGGGTTCGGAGCCCGTCGATGACGGCAAAGTCGTTCAACAAGAGGGCCTTGAGGGATATGACAACCAGACCGGGCAAACCTGCCTCATCCATGGTCAACTCTGAATCCCCCCACCGTTGGCGAGAAACCTGAAAGGCGCCGTTCCCGATCTCATCCTGTAACCGTCCCAGGAACCAGGCCCGCTTTTCCCGTGGCTCCACCAGGATGGACCGGGGATGATAGCCCGCGTCCATCCACCCCCTGCTCCAGATCACGCCCGGGAAACCACCCCCCGAACCGATATCGACATAGAGCAGGTTTCCGTCATCGGGAACGAGGTCCCGCTCGCCAAGCCAGTTCCCCACCAAGACGAAAGCCTCGCGGCACTGCTCCACGAGGCCGTCACTGATCCGTCCGGGGTCGCGGCGGGAGACAAGATTCATGCTGCGGTTCCAAATCAGAACCTGGTCCCGGAAGGCGCGGCAGTAATCCCTGCTCGGATAGCCGGATCCGGTTTCCGGGCTAGTCATCACACGCCTCCTCTCGCCATCGTTTCATGAAAACCGTCAACACAGCAAGATCTCCGGCGCGCACACCATCGATGCGACCGGCCTGCCCAAGGGTGGCGGGTTTCATACGGGCCAACTTTTCCCGGGCCTCGAAACTCAGGGCCTTGATCTCCCCGTAATCGATATCCGGGGGCAACTCCAGGTTGTCCAAGTGATCCCGGTGGCGTAACATCTTGTTATGCTTTGTGATATAACCACTGTACTTCAGATCGTTCTCCACCTGGTCCAGGACACCGGCAACAACATGGCCTGGTGTTTTTTTGTTGGTTAGCTTAATAGATATTAAATCAATTAACCCAAACACATCCTCGCGCCCCTCCTGAAACACTCCCGGCGCGCGCAGGCTTACCTCGGGCAAAGCCACGGCCCGGGCGGCGGTCATCCGGTCCGGCCGCCCCTCCACTTTCACCCGTATCTTTTCCAGCCCGGCGCGCAACTCCCCGACCGCCTCGTTCCTCAAACGCAACAGCGCGGCGCCCCGGTCATCGAGCAGGCCCAGGTCAAGGGCGATCTCCCCCAGCCGCGACTCCACATTATCGCAGCGCAGGGACAGCCGGTGCTCCGCCCGCGAAGTGAACATCCGGTAGGGCTCACTGATGTCCTTGGTCACCAGGTCATCGACCAGGACTCCCATATAGGCTTGGTCCCGGCGCAACAACAGGGGCTGCCCGCCATCGAGGCCGCGCACCGCGTTCACCGCGGCGAGCAAACCCTGGGCCGCGGCCTCTTCGTAGCCGGAGGTTCCCAGGATCTGCCCCGCCAGGTAGAGACCGGCGACGGCACGGGCCTGCAGATCACATCCCACCTGCCACGAAGGGACGCTGTCGTACTCCACGGCGTACCCGTACCGCACAAGCTCCGCGCGTTCCAGGCCGGGAATCGAATGGACCACCGCGACCTGCACGTCCGCGGGCAGGCTCGTGGACAGGCCGTTGACGTAGACCTCGTGGGTGTCCCTTCCCTCGGGTTCGAGGTAGAGCAGGTGCCTGTCCTTGTCGGCGAAGCGCACGACCTTGTCCTCGATGGACGGACAATACCGCGGTCCCTGGCCCTCGATGACCCCGCCGAACAGCGGGGAGCGGTGCAGGGCATCGTGGATCAGGGCGTGGGTGCCGGCATGGGTGTAGGCCTGGTGACAACAGACCTGGTTCGGCGCGAAGTTCCGCGTCCGGAAAGAAAAAGGTGAAGGGTTGGGGTCGCCTGGCTGCTCGTCGAGACGGGAAAAATCGATGCTGTCGCGATGCAGCCGCGGCGGCGTCCCGGTCTTGAGGCGCCGCAGCTCCAAGCCCAGTCGTCGCAGGCTGCCGCTGATTCCCTCGCTGCTGGCCGCCCCCTCGCGGCCGCCGACGGTGCGCGCGTCGCCCACGTGCATCAACCCGCGCAAAAACGTTCCGGAACACAGAACGATTGCCCGACCGGCCACATCCTCGCCCGAAGCCAATCGCACACCGCGGACCCGTTTCCCGTCGGCGGTGGCCAGGATCTCCACGGCATCGCCTTCGATCACCGCCAGGCCGGACCGGGTGGTGACCACGTCCTCCATGTAGCGCTGGTAGGCGTGCTTGTCCGCCTGCGCCCGGGGTGAACGGACCGCCGGGCCCTTGCGCCGGTTCAGGATGCGGAACTGGATGCCGGTGGCGTCTATGGCTCGGCCCATTTCGCCGCCGAGCACGTCGATCTCACGCACCAGGTGGCCCTTGCCGAGGCCGCCGATGGCGGGGTTGCAGGGCATGCGCCCGATCTCGCGCACGTCGTGGGTCACCAGGGCGCAGCGGGCCCCCAGGCGCGCGGCGGCCAGGGATGCCTCGATCCCGGCGTGCCCGCCACCCACGATCACCACGTCAAAGGACTTCGCCGGGGCCATGCTATTTGCCCACGCAGAAACGGGAAAAGACCGCGGCCAGCAGGTCCTCGGTGAAGACCCTTCCGGAAACCTCGCCCAGCTCCGCCAGGATACCCGCCAGCATGGTGGCGACCACCTCCGGCCCGGCCCCCGTGGTCCTTACGGTTTCGGTCAGGCCCTTGAGGTCCGCCAGGCTGGCTTCCAGTTTTCCCTTGTGCCGATCGTTGATGACAACACCCAGGGACACCGCCTCGTCCAGCCGTCGCGCCGCGGTGACGCTCTCCAGGATGCGCCACAGGTCCGGCAACCCGGCGCCCGTGCGACTGGAGGTCCGCACCACCATCGGTGCGGCGGCGTCTCCGCTTTCCCGCGCGGCTCCCGGGTCGCCCGCCGGGGGTGTCTCCACCAGGTCACATTTGGTCAACACGGTGACAACCGCCGGAGACGTTTCGCCGGGCCCGACAGAGACGGCGGCCGAGGCGGAGACGGCCTCATCCCCGCGGCCCGACATCGCCCCCACCGCAGGAGCTTCGCCCAAACCCGGAGCGTCGGTGGCCGCGACCAGGCGGACGTGGTCC